>NZ_JAGPYL010000238.1:0-1782 GCF_018070095.1 Micromonospora sp. U56 | reverse complement strand
CGCTGCCGTCGGTGTCGACGAGCACCAGCCGCCCCGGCTGCTCGGACTGGGCGGCGCGGACCAGCCCCCACACCGGCGCGAGCACCGGGTCGGCGGGCAACTCCCCCGCCCCGACGGCGCCCTGGGTGAGCAGCACCAGCCGGGTCCGGGGCAGCCGGCTCTGCGCCAACCAGTCCCGGAGCGTGCCGAGCAGGTCGGTGAGCAGGGCGCGGACCGCCTCCGGCCCCTGCCCGGCCGGGTTGGTCGGGGCGTGCAGCACGTACGCCGGTTCCGGCGCCCCGGCGTCCACGGCGGCGAGCAGCGCGGCCAGGTCGGGGTGCGCGGGCGCGTCGGGGACCACCCCGAACGGGTCCTCGCCGAGCACCGCCCAGGTCGCCGGCGCGACGTCGGGGGCGACCTCGGGTGCGGGCACCCAGTCGAGGCGGAGCAGGCTCTCGTCGCCGGAGCCGGTGACGGCGGCCAGTTCGTCGGCGCCGACCAGCCGGCTCTCCAGGTGTCCGACGGTGAGCACCGGGCGGCCGTCGGCGTCGGTGGCGGTCAGCGTGACCCCGCCGCCGACCGGCACCAGGTGGACCCGCAGCGTCGCCGGGGCGACGGCGTGGCGGGTGACGTCCCGCCAGACCGACGGCTGGACCGGTCCGGCGGCGTCGTCGAGGCGGTGCGGGTGCAGGGCGGCGTCGAGCAGCGCGGGATGCGTCTCGTGGCCGTCGGCGGTGACCCCCTCGGGCAGGCTCACCTCGGCGAACAGCTCGCTGCCCCGGCGCCACACCGCCCGCAGGCCCTGGAAGCTCGGGCCGTACCCGTAGCCGTGGCGCAGCAGGCCGCGGTGGACGTCCTCGACGTCCGCGCGGACGGCGCCGGGGGGTGGCCAGGTGGCCGGCGGCGGGGGCGGGGTGGGTCCGCCGGGGGCGAGCACGCCGGTGGCGTGCCGGGTCCACGGCAGTTCCTCGTCGGCGCCGCGGGTGTGCACCCCGACCGGCCGCGCGCCGTGCTCGTCGGGCGGCCCGACCACCACGCGTACGGTGACCGCCGCGTCGGTGAGGACCAGCGGGGTCTCGGCGGTCAGCTCCACCAGCCGGTCGCAGCCGACCTGCGCCCCGGCGTGCAGGGCGAGGTCGAGCAGGCCGGTGCCGGGGAAGACCACGCGGCCGTGCAGGTCGTGGTCGGCCAGCCAGGGCTGCCCCGGCAGCGAGATCCTGCCCGTGAGCACCAGCAGGTCCTCGTCGGGGACGCTCACCTTGGCGCCGAGCAGCGGATGGCCGGTGGCGACCTGCCCGAAGCCGGAGAGGTCGGCGGTGGAGGGTGCGGCGAGCCAGTAGCGCTGCCGCTGGAAGGGGTAGGTGGGCAGGTCGACGGTGCGGGTGGTCTGCGGGAGCAGCGAGGTCCAGTCGACGGTGGTGCCGGTGACGTGCAGCCTGGCCAGGGCGGTCAGGGCTTGACGGTGTTCGTCGTGTCCCCGCCGCAGGGACGGCACGACGGTGACCTCGTCGGTGAGGATGCCCTCGATCATCGGCGTGAGCGCGGCGTCGGGGCCGAGTTCCAGGAACGTGGTCGCGCCGGCGGTGTGCAGGGTGGTGATGCCGTCGGCGAAGCGGACCGCCTCGCGGACGTGGCGGACCCAGTAGTCGGGGTCGGTCAGCTCGGTGGCGGCGAGAGCGCCGGTCAGGTTGGACACGACCGGGAGTTGCGGCTCGGCGTAGGTCAGCTCCGCGGCGACGGCCCGGAAGTCGGCGAGCATCGGGTCCATCAGGTGGCTGTGGAAGGCGTGACTCACCCGCAGGC
>NZ_JAGPYL010000237.1:0-1889 GCF_018070095.1 Micromonospora sp. U56 | reverse complement strand
CACGCCACCGACACGCCCGCCGAGCTGGGCGCCGAGTGGGTGGTGGACCTCACCGGCGACCTGATCGCCTGGCGGCGGGCGCACGAGAAGGCCGCCGTGGCCGTACGCGGGCCGCTGACCAACCTGCTGCTGCTGGTCTACGGCCGGCTCTCCGTCGACACGGCGGGCGTCGAGGTGCTCGGGGACGCGAAGCTGCTCGACCTCTGGCTGGAACGGGTGGCCTTCGGCTGACCGGGTCGGCCCGGTGACGGCGACGACCGTCACCGGACCGGCGGTCAGCCCGGCAGGTGGACGGAGGTCGTGGTGCTCAGCGCCCCGCCTCGCCGGACTCCAGCAACTGCTTGAGCGCGGCCAGCCGTTCCCGCCAGTACGCCCTGAGGGCGGCCGCCTGCTCGGCGTCGGTGAGCTTCTCGTGCACCACGGTCACCGTGGCCTTCGTGTCGCCTTTGGGCGCGAAGCCGACCACGATCCGGGTCGGGCCGCCCTCCCAGTCGGCGCGGAAGGTCTTCGGCCGGGTCGCCGTGCGTACCCGGATCGCCACGTCGGGCAGCCACCGCCGGCGCAGCCGGTCGTCGCTGAACGCCTCGAACAGCCGGTCCACCGGTACGGCGACCGTACGGCTGCCGCCCGCCTCCCAGCCGCCGCCGCGCCGCTGCCCGGGGGCGCGCAGGCCACGCGCCTGCTCGTACCCGACGGTGACGGTCTGCGCCCACCAGCCCGGCACCTCGTGGGCGGTCACCAGCCAGCGAGCCGTCTCGGTGTGGGTACGCTGCACCGCGCCCCACTCGTCCAGCAGGGTGAACCACTCGTCCCAGCCGCGGCCGGTGCGCTCACGGAGCAACGCGTCGGAGATCCGGTCGGCCTGTGCCGCCCCCGATCCGGGGGCCGCGGGTGTGGATTCGTCGGGCGCCGCGGTCGGCGGTTCAGGCGCAACGGCGCCGGGCAGCAGGTGCCGGCGAGCCGCCATGTAGCTCTCGCCGGTCTTGTCCATCCGGGTGCGGACCCGGGACTTGAAGGATTTCTGGCGCGTCATCACATGCTCCCTGTCGACGGCGCGGTCGTGGGGACTCACGCTCCCGTCGACCCGCCGTTGCCCAGGCATGTGGCACGGCGCCCCGAAGACTCGAGGCCTCCTTTGCCTCCGCGACGCCGGTGGCGTGAGCACCGGTAAGGAGGTGAGGCGCGGGACGGCGCCGACGCCATGTTAACAAGCCGCGCCACAGCGGGCGAGCAGGTCGCGCCGGCTCAGTCGGGCAGGGCGTCGAGGTAGACCCAACGCCCGTCCTCCCGGACGAAGCGGCTGCGTTCGTGCAGGGTCCCCGGCCGGCCGGCCTCGCGGTAGTGGGCGCGGAACTCGACCGTGCCGGTGCTGTCGAACAGGCCACCCCGGTCGGTGTCGACGATCTCCAGGCGGGTCCACTGCTCGCCCGGGGCCAGCCGCAGCCGGGCCGGCCGGGTCGAGGAGTGCCAGCTGCGCAGCAGGTACCCGGAGTCACCGACGGCGAAGGCGCTGAACCGGGAGCGCATCAGCGCCTCGGCCGTCCCGGCCGTACCCTCGCCGCGGTGCACCGGGCCACAGCAGTCGGCGTACGGCAGGCCGGAGCCACACGGGCACGGCCGGTCCTGGTCGTCGGCCGCGCTCCGGCGGGCCCCACGTTTCGCCACGGCACCCATCCTGCCGCACCGGTCGGGTGCGGAGAGCGGCAGCCGGGTCACCCGGTCGCCCGCCGGGCGACGGCTGCCGGTGCACCGTTTCGGGTATGACGAAAGGGCCGGCCCCGGGTGGGGCCGGCCCTTGTCGGTGGTGGGTCAGGCGGTGGCGGAGTAGCCGCGGGTGGCGATCCAGTCGGCGAGGTTGTCGACGCTGATCCGGTAGGAGGCCTGGTCGG
>NZ_JAGPYL010000236.1:0-1895 GCF_018070095.1 Micromonospora sp. U56 | reverse complement strand
GTGGAGATCGGGCTGCCGGGCGGCCGGCGGGTCAGCTTCCCGGTCGCCCGGTGCGACCTCACCCCGGCGCCGGAGGCGCGCGCCGAGGCGGTGGTGGTCAAGGACGCCGGCGACGACCCGGACGTCACCCACGGCGCGCACCTCACCGCCACCGTCGGCTGGCGCGCCGAGCCCGGCCTGGACCTCGCCGGCGGCCCCGGCGTCGGCACCGTCACCAAGCCCGGGCTCGGCCTCGCCGTCGGCGGCCCGGCGATCAACGAGACCCCGCGCCGGATGATCGGCCAGGCCGTGGCCGAGGTGGTCGACCTCACCGAGGTGGGCGTCCGGGTGGTGATCAGCGTGCCGGGCGGCGAGGTGATGGCCCGCAAGACCACCAACCGGCGGCTCGGCATCCTCGGCGGCATCTCGATCCTCGGCACCACCGGGATCGTCCGGCCCTTCTCCACCGCCTCCTGGCGGGCCAGCGTGGTGCAGGCGGTGCACGTGATGGCCGCCCAGGGCGAGTCCACCGTGGTGCTCTGCACCGGCGGGCGGACCGAGCGGGCCGCCCGGGACCTGCTGCCGGAGCTGCCCGAGGTGTGCTTCGTCGAGGTCGGCGACTTCACCGGCGCCGCGGTCACCGCAGCCGTCGGCGACGGGATGACCGGGGTGGTCTTCGTCGGGATGGCCGGCAAGCTGGCCAAGCTCGCCGCCGGCATCCTGATGACCCACTACACCCGCTCCAAGGTGGACCTGTCGCTGCTCGGCGCGGTCACCGCCGAGGCCGGCGGCGACGCCGACCTGGTCGCGGCGGTCACGGCGGCGAACACCGGGCGGCACGCGTACGAGCTGTGGGAGGCCGCCGGCCTGCTCGGCCCCGCCGGGGACCTGCTCTGCCACCGGGTACGGCAGGTGCTGCTCCGTTTCGCCGAGCGGGCGGTCACCGTCGACGTGGCCATGGTCGACTTCGCCGGCTCCCGGGTCGTCGCCTCCTCGGGCCGGTGGGCGGCGTGAGCGCCACGCCGTCGCGGAACGGTGAGCCGGTCACTCAGGGTGGTGGCCGTCGGGGGCAATCCACCGGCGACCGATATGACTCCCAGTCATATTTATGCCTGAGCGGCATACCGCTCACCGAGGACAGGTCCGCCGGCGCGGCCGTGACCGTGGTGGGGATCGACGCCGCCGGTCGGCCGGCGCACCCCGGGCTGGCCGAGGCGCTCGCCGCGGCCGGGCTGGTGGTCGGAGCGGCCCGGCACCTCGCCGCCGTGCCGGTGCCGCCCGGCTGCCCGACCGTGACCCTCGGGCCGCTCACCCCCGCCCTGGACCGGCTGCGCGCCGCCGTCGCCGCCAGCGCGCACGCCGTCGTGCTGGCCAGTGGCGATCCCGGCTTCTTCGGCATCGTCCGGCGGCTGCGGGCGGCCGGACTGCCGCTGCGGGTGCTGCCGGCGGTCTCCAGCGTCGCCGCCGCGTTCGCCCGCGCCGGACTGCCCTGGGTCGGCGCCGCGGTGGTCACCGCGCACGGGCGCGAACCCCGGCCGGCGCTCAACGCCTGCCGCGCGCTGCCCGCCGTCGTGGTGCTCACCGCGCCCGGCGCCGGGGCGGCCGAACTCGGCGCCGGCCTCGTCGGCTGGTCCCGCCGCCTGGTGGTGGCCGAGCACCTCGGCACGGCCGACGAGCGGGTCACCTGGACTACCCCCGAGGACGCCGCCGGCCGCTGCTGGGCCGATCCGCACGTCCTGCTCAGCCTCGCCCCGACCGCCGGCGACGCGGACGCCGGGGCCGGGATGGGCCCGATGCGCGCGGACAACCAGCCGGCCGCCGCGCCGGCCGGCGGCTGGGCGCTGCCCGAGTCCGCCTACGCCCACCGCGACTCGATGATCACTAAGCCGGAGGTACGCGCACTCGCGGTGGCCCGG
>NZ_JAGPYL010000235.1:0-1950 GCF_018070095.1 Micromonospora sp. U56 | reverse complement strand
CCCCGGACCGCCGGCCGGCCCCGGGGCGGGCCGGGCGCGCGGGGCGTACCCGGGTGACCTCGCCCGGACGGCCGAGCACCCCGGCGTCGCCGCAGCGGCGCGCACCGGCTTCGACAGCGCGTCCTGGTCCGCCGACCGGTGGCCGCCGGCGCAGCCCGGCGACGGGTGGCCCGACGCCGTCGCGCCCACCCCGGCACCCGACCCGTGGCCGGTCCTGCCGGACGGACCGGCGGGCGGCGGCGCCGGGGGCGTACCCCCGACGGGAGCGACCACGACGGGGCCGGTGGGGCGGTGGGCCGTGGATCCGTGGCCGGCGCTGCCCGACGACCCGGCGTGGCGGCCGGCCACCGGCGACGCTGACGGCGAGCGGCTGCGCCGCCTCGACCACGAGCAGCGGGGGGTCTGATGGAACGGGTGGCCTTCCTGGTGGACTCCTCCGGCGTCCGGGTGGACTGCCTGCTCAACCCGGAGACCGTGCAGGTGACCCGGCTGGCCGGGGTACGCCCGCGCGGCGTCGGCGACGGGCAGCTCACCGGCGCCGGGCTCGCCGACGACCCGCTGGTCTTCACCGGCGGCGGCCGCACCGAGCTGGTGCTCGACCTGCTCTTCGACACCGACCTGGTGGACGCGCCGACCCGCCCGGAGGACGTGCGCGCCCTGACCCGTCCGCTGTGGATGCTGGCGGAGAACTCCGCCACCGCGCACGGCTGGCTGCGACCGCCGCTGGTCCGGCTGGTCTGGGGCAAGACCTGGAACGTCCCCGGCGTGATCGTCGCGATCGCCGAACGGTTCGACGCGTTCACCCTCACCGGCTCGCCCCGCCGGTCCTGGCTGCGGCTGAAGCTGGTGCGGGTGGCGGAGTCCGCCGACGAGGCCCAGGAGGGCTTCGACGAGGAGCTGGCCGCCGCCACCACCCCGGTGGCCGCACCCGGTTCGGCGGTGGTGGCCGCCGGGGACGGCTCCGCCGTGCCCGGGTACTCCGGGGTCCGCTTCGACCTGCTCGCCCACGACGCGCTCGGCTCGCCGCTGCGGTGGCGGCTGCTCGCCGAGCACAACCGGATCACCGATCCGCTGACCGTGCCGGCCGGCACCGCCCTCGCGGTGCCCCCGCTGACCGCCACCGCGACCACCCCGCCCCCGCCGGGAGGTGCCCCGTGACCGCCTGGCCGACGGTGCTGCTCGACGGGGTACCGCTGGACGCGCGCCGGCTCCGGTCGGTGCGGATCGCCGGGCGGCTGGACCAGCCGACCCAGTGCGAGATCGGCTACGCCGCCGGCCCCGGCCCCGCCGCACTGGACCTCGGTCCCGGCCCGGCGGTGCCGACCGGCGCGAGGATCGACGTCCGGCTGGACGACGCCGGCCTGGTCTCCGGGGAGGTGACCAGCGTCGAGGTCGAGTACGCCGCCGACGGCGCCGCCCTGGTCCGGCTGCGGGGCTACCAGCCGCTGCACCGGCTGCGCAAGCGGCAGCAGTTGCGGGTGTTCGAGTCGGTGACCGCCGCCGACCTGGCCCGGGACCTCTGCGCCGAGGTGGGCCTCGACGTCGACGCCGAGGAGGACGGCCCGCGCCTGGAGCGGGTACTGCAGCACCGGCACAGCGACCTCGACCTGCTGCTGGAGGTGGCCGGCCGGGCCGGGCTGCACCTCGTTGACGACGAGGACCGGCTGCGGCTGGTCACGCTGGACGGGCACGGCGAACCGGTCACCCTGACCCTCGGCCACACCCTGCACTCGCTGCGGATCGCGGCCAACCTGGATCGGGCCGCCGGGCAGAGCGCGGCGCTGGGCTGGCATCCGCAGCGCGCCGAGCCCAACAGCCCGCGGGCCGACGCCGCGCGCACCGGCCGCCGCATCCCGCTCGACCCGGACCCGGCCGCCGTCGGCGCGGGCGGGCTACGCACCGCGGTGGACCAGCCCGGCCGCAGCGACGACGAGCTGGCCGCCATCGCCC
>NZ_JAGPYL010000234.1:0-2002 GCF_018070095.1 Micromonospora sp. U56 | reverse complement strand
GGGCCAGGCCGCACTCGCCAGCGCGCAGCGCGTGCGCGGCCAGGTGCACCGAGACCAGCGACGAGGAGCAGGCGGTGTCCACGGTGACCGCGGGGCCCTCCAGGCCCAGCGCGTACGCGACCCGGCCGGAGGCGACGCTGGCCAGGCTGCCGACGCCCTTGGCGGCGTAGTCGTGGTAGACGAGGCCGGCGAAGACGCCGGTGGCGCTGCCCTTGAGCGAGGCGGGGTCGATGCCGGCCCGCTCGACGACCTCCCAGGCGGTCTCCAGCAGCAGCCGCTGCTGCGGGTCGGTCTCCCGCGCCTCCCGTGGGCTGATCGTGAAGAAGTCGGCGTCGAACTCCCCCGCGTCGTGCAGGAACCCGCCGTTGACGCAGTATGTCCGCCCGGGCGTGGCCGGCTCCGGGTCGTACAGGCCGGCGACGTCCCAGCCGCGGTTCTGGGGAAAACCGCCGATCGCGTCGCCGCCGGAGGCGACCAGCTCCCACAGGTCGTCGGGGGTGCGGACGCCGCCGGGGAACCGGCAGGCCGCGGCGACGATCGCGATGGGTTCGTGCCAGCGCTGCTCGGCGTCGTGCAGCCGCCGCCGGGTCTGCTGGAGATCAGCCGTGGCGCGCTTGAGGTAGTCGCGCAGCTTGTCGTCGGTCGCCATCGCCGCTCAGCCCATCCCCAGGTTGTCCAGCACCGCGAACAGTTCGTCGTCGGTCGCCATGGCCAGGTCGTCGTCCGTGCCGTCCGGTGCGGCCGGGTCGTGCCGGGTCCGCCACTCGCGCAGCACCGCCTCCAGCCGGGCCGTGACCCGGGCCGGGTCGCCGTCGGTGGGGCCGGCGAGCAGCGCCGCGAGCCGGTCCAGTTCGGTCAGCACCGGGTCGTCCCCGGCGACGTCCCGCGCGCCCAGCTCGGCGGCGAGGTGGGCGGCCAGCTCCCGCGAGGTCGGGTAGTCGAAGACCAGCGTCGGCGAGAGCCACCGCCCGCACGCCTCGCTGAGCGTCCTGCGCAGCTCCACGGCGGCCAGCGAGTCGAAGCCGAGGTCCTGGAAGGCCCGGTCCGGCTCGACCGAACGCCAGTCGGGGTGGCCGAGGACGGCGGCGACGTGGGTGCGGACCAGCTCCAGCAGGAAGCGGTCCCGATGGTCGTCGGGGAGCCCGGCGAGGCGATGCGTCAGGTCGGGACCGGTCGGCGCGACGCGGCGGGCCGGTAGCCGGACCACCTGCCGCAGCAGCGCCGGCAGCGCGTCGCCGGTGGCGCGCAGCGCGGCGACGTTGAGGCGTACCGGGACCAGGGCGGGGGTGGTCTGCCCGAGCGCCCGGTCGACCAGGGCCAACCCCTCGGCGACGCCGAGCGGGTGCAGGCCCATCCGGTCCAGCCAGGGCGGCCCGGCCGCCCACGCGCCGAAGGCGAGGGCGGTGGCGGGCAGCTCGCGGGCGGCCCGGTGGGCGGCGAGCGCGTCGAGGTAGGTGGCCGCCGCCGCGGTGGCCGGCCGGCCGGCGCCGAACATCAGCCCGGCGGCCGAGGAGACCAGCACGAACGCGGCGAGGGGCCGGTCGGCGGTCAGCTCGTGCAGGTGCCAGGCCGGGTCGACGGTGGCGCGCAGGGCGGCGGCGAACGCCTCCGGCGCGGTGGTGGCGAGCAGGCTCTCCTCGCGTACGGCGGGGGCGTGGACGACGGCGGTGAGCGGGTGCTCCTCGGGGATCGAGTCGAGCAGCGCCGCCACCGCCTCCCGGTCGGTCAGGTCGCACGTGGCGACGGTGACGCCGGCGCCGAGGTCGGTCAGCTCGGCGAGGAGGTCCTTGTCGGCGTCCTCGGCGGGGTCGACGGCGAGCAGCAGGTGGCCGATCCGGTGCTCGGCGACCAGGTGCCGGGCGATGGCCGCGCCGGGTCCGCCGGTCCCGCCGGTGACCAGCACCGTGCCGTCGGTGTCCCAGCGCGGTGGCGCGCCGGCCCCGGCGGTGGCCCGGGTCAGCCGGGGCAGCAGCGCGCGGCCGTCGCGGACGGCCAGCTCCGG
>NZ_JAGPYL010000233.1:0-2724 GCF_018070095.1 Micromonospora sp. U56 | reverse complement strand
GACCGGGGTGGCGCTGTTCGCGCCGATGCTGGAGTGGACCAACCTGCACACCGGCTACCTGCCGTGGGTGCTGCTGTCGCTGCTGCAGGCCGGCTACCTGGCACTGCTCGGCGTCGCCACCGCGTGGGTGTCGCCGCTGGTCGACCGGCGCCGGTGGGCGTGGCCGGTGGTGACCGGGCTGCTCTGGGTGGCGCAGGAGGCGCTGCGCGACCGCACCCCGTTCGGCGGGTTCCCGTGGGGGCGGCTGGCGTTCAGCCAGGACACCTCCCCGCTGCTGCGGCTGGCCTGGCTCGGTGGCGCGCCGCTGGTGACGTTCGCCGTGGCGCTGACCGGTGGGCTGCTGCTCGCCGCCGGGTGGCGGCGCTGGCCGGGCCGCGACCGGCGCGGCTGGGCGCCGGTGGTGCTGCTGGTGGCGTCGGCCCTGGCGCTCACCGGCGGGGCGCTGCTGGTGCCCACCGGCGCCGCCGGCACCGGCCGGACCGTCACCGTCGCGGTCGTGCAGGGCAACGTGCCCCGCCTCGGGTTGGACTTCAACGCCCAACGTCAGGCGGTGCTCAACAACCACGTCGACGCCACCCTGGAGCTGGCAGCCGGGGTCGACGCCGGCACGCGGCCCCGCCCCGACCTGGTGGTGTGGCCGGAGAACTCCTCCGACATCGACCCGCTGCGCAACGCCTCCGCCGGGGAGCGGATCTCCCAGGCCGCCGACGCGATCGGCGCGCCGATCCTGGTCGGCGCGGTGCTGCTCGGCCCCGACCGGGGGCAGGTGCGCAACGCGGGGATCCTGTGGCGCCCGGGCACCGGGGCGGACCTGTCGCAGCTGTACACCAAACGGCACCCCGTCCCGTTCGCCGAGTACGTGCCGTTGCGCACGATCGCCCGGATGGTCAGCAAGCAGGTCGACCTCGTCCGCAACGACTTCGTGGCCGGTGAGCGGCCCGGCGTGGTCCGGTCCGGGCCGGCGGTGCTCGGCGACGTGATCTGCTTCGAGGTCGCCTACGACGGCCTGGTGCGCGACACCGTCGACGGTGGGGCGCAGCTGCTGGTGGTGCAGACCAACAACGCCACCTTCGACGTCGCCGAGGCCCGCCAGCAGCTGGCGATGGTGCGGCTGCGGGCCGTCGAGCACGGCCGGGGCGCGTTGATGGCCTCCACGGTCGGGGTGTCCGGGTTCGTGACCCCCGACGGGCGGGTAAGCGGCGCCACCGGGTTCAACACCCGCGCGGTGGTGCTGCGTCAGATGGCGCTCGCCGACGGGCGTACCCCCGCCACCCGGGCGGGTGTGTGGCCGGAGCTGGCCCTGGCCGGGCTCGCGGTGGCGATCCTGGTGGCCGCCGGCGGGCTGCGCCGCCGCCGGGAGGTCGACGCCGGCCGGTGAGGCCGGGGCGGACGCGGAAGGGGTGCGGTGAGCGAGCCAGTGCCGGTGGGCCACCCCGGGGTGGGGCGCGTGCTGGTGGTGATCCCCACCTACAACGAGGCGGAGAACCTCCCCGACGTCGTCGCCCGGGTCCGCGCCGCCGCGCCGGCGGTGGACATCCTCGTCGCCGACGACAACAGCCCCGACGGCACCGGCGCCCTCGCCGAGGCGATGGCGGCCACCGACCCGCACGTCAACGTGCTGCGCCGCCCCGGCAAGGACGGGCTCGGCGCGGCGTACCTGGCCGGGTTCGGGTGGGCGCGCCGGCGCGGCTACGACGCGGTGGTGGAGATGGACGCCGACGGCTCGCACGCCCCGGAGGACCTGCCCGCCCTGCTGGCCGCCGCCCGCGACGCCGACGTGGTCATCGGCTCCCGGTGGACCCGCGGGGCGCGGGTGCTGAACTGGCCGCTGCGGCGGCTGCTGCTGTCGCGCTGCGGTAACCTGTACGCGCGGTTGGCGCTGGGCATGCCGGTCTCCGACGCCACCGGCGGCTACCGGGTGTACCGGTCGACGGCGCTGACGGCGATGGAGCTGGAGTCGGTCTGCTCGCAGGGCTACTCGTTCCAGGTGGAGCTGTCGCGGCTGGCGCACCGGGCGGGGGTGCGGATCGTGGAGGTGCCGATCACCTTCGCCGAACGGGAGCGCGGCGCGAGCAAGATGAGCCCGCTGATCGTGGCGGAGGCGCTGTGGCGGATCACGACGTGGGGGCTGCGGGACCGGCGGGCGGCGGCGTGGCCCGGCCGGCGGGTCGCGGGCCGGTGGCCGTGACGCCCGGGCGTGTCATGCTGGACGGGCGGGGTTTCCGCCCCGGGTCCGGTTCACGACGGCGTCGTCGACCGGGCGCCGCGCGACGCGGATGAGGTGAGATGCGCCGATACCTGAGGTTCGTGCCACCGGCCCTGCTGCTGGTGGTGGTGCTGGAGCTGGCGGTCTTCGTCGGGGTGGGCCGGGTGATCGGGTTCGGCTCGGCGGTGCTGCTGGCGTTCGCGGCGTCGCTGCTGGGGCTGGTGCTGCTGCGCCGGGAGGGGATGCGCGCCTGGCGCGGGTTCCGCTCGTCGGTGGAGGCCCGGCAGCCGCCCGGTCGGCAGGTCACCGACGGCCTGGTGGGGCTGCTGGGGGCGCTGCTGCTGGCCACCCCGGGCCTGGTCAGCGGCGTGGTGGGGCTGTTGCTGCTGGTGCCGCCGGTGCGCCGGCTGGCCCGCGCCGGGGTGCAACGTGCCGCCGAGCGCCGGGTGTCGTCGATGGTCGCCGGTGACCTGTTCGGGCCGCGCACCGTGCGGGTGCGCCGCGGCGCACCCGCACGG
>NZ_JAGPYL010000232.1:0-2770 GCF_018070095.1 Micromonospora sp. U56 | reverse complement strand
CAGCCCCAACCCGATCTACCCAACGCGGCCTGACCGCAACAAACCCACAGCCCGGCTCCGCTGCGCTACGCCGGGCGCTGCCGCCTGCCCACTCGCTCACCGATTTACGAGTCTGGAAGGACGAAGATCACGGCTGACAAGGACATGGTGTGCCAGGTCAAGGCGGCAGGTTCGTGCCCGGTGATGACCGGCCGGGGTACGGGCTACTGGCACGTGGATGGCACGGTGACATGCGGCCGTCGGCGAGGCCCACGAATCGTCAGTCAGACTTTAGGCTGACGCCATGTCGGGGGAGGGCGTGGCGTGATCGATCTGGACGAGTACAACAATCAGCCAGCCGAGGCGGGCGTCAGCCCTGACCACCGGATGGGCAGCAGAAAGATGGTGCTGCGGCTCGTCGCTTCCTTCGTAGTCGGTGTTGTTCTTGGCGGTGTCGTCGTCAGCGAGTGGCGCGACGCCCGCCAACAGCGGGAGCAGATGTCTTCGATCTCACTCGTGGCCTTCCCCGCATCAGTCGGCGGTGGAGGCTCCGCCGGTGAGGGAGTGCTCCAACTAGACGCGCAACTGGTCGTGATCAACGCTGGCTCCGCGCCGATCACGGTCCGTGCGGTCACGGCACAGACGCGTGGTCTCCTGATCCGTGGCACCGGACAGTCCGTGCCAATACGCGTCGGCGGTACCGCCTGGATCGACGTCAAGGCGCGGATTGAGTGCTCGGTCGAAATCGAGGCCGAGCCGTTGCCGATGCAGTTCTCGGTCGAGACCGGCGACAAGCAGACCAAAGAGGTTACTTCCCCTGTCCCCATCGTAGGAACCGTCTGGTACGGCGCGCCCGACCAGCGATGCAAGCAACTTGGATGACACCGGGAACGAACGCTGGAGCTGAAGCGGATCTCCTCGTCGGGCGGTCGTAGACCGTCCGGGGAGGCTGGTGCCCGGCGAGGTGATCCGCCCCCGGCTGATCTCTGAGACCTCCCACAGGGGTGTGTGTCAACCGGCGGCTCCTTGGAGGGCCGGGGTGTGGGGCAGAGTCCCAGGGTTGGCGCGGTGCGGGACGGTCGTTTCCGGGCTTTGCATCGTCGGCTCTGCCGGTCCCAGTGCCGGAAAGGCTCTGGTCTCGTCGTAGGGCTGGCCGGTGGTCAGGCAGTGGTGGAGGATGCCGAGCATCCGGTTGAACAGGTTGCGTTGCGCGGCGGTGTGCCAGTCGCCGCGGTCTCGTCGTCGGCGGTAGTGGGCCAGTGCGCCGGGTGAGGTGGTCAGGGCGCAGAACGCCCACTGGTAGCCGACCGAGGCCAGACGCTGGTTTTTGGCCTTGCGGTTGAAGACAGCGCGGCTCTTGCCGGAGGCTCGAGTGACCGGCGCGGCGCCGGCGTAGGCCTTCAACGCGCGGGCGGTGGGGAACCTGCCTCGGTCGTCGCCGATCTCGCCGAGGATGCGGGCGCCCTGCAGCGGGCCAAGGCCGGGGAAGCTGGTGATCACAGGTGCGTCGGGATGCTGGGCGAAGGCCTCGACGGTGGCTGCGGCCAGGTCCTCGGCGTTGCTGATGGCGGTGTCCAGCTGGCGTAGCGGGCCGAGGGCCTGGCGGCCGAAGGCGTGTTCGATCATCGGCGGCTGGCGGAGGTGGCTGGCGCGGAAGATGGCGTGCAGCCGGGTTGCGGTCGCGGTAATGTAGCGGCGCCGGCCGGCTTGGACGAGCAGGCCGCTGATCTGCTCGACGGTCAGAGCGGCGGCGGTGGCCGGGTCGGGGGCGGCGCGCAGCAGCGTGCGGGCTATCGGCGAGGCGAGGCCGTCCTCGACGCCGGCGGCCGCGGCCAACATCGCCGGGTAGTACTCGCGCAGCAGGCTGCGCAGCCGCAGCAGCAAGGTGGTGCGGTCCCAGACGAAGTCCTGCTGCGCGCGGGCCAGCACCCGGATGGCCTGGACCAGCTCGGTGTCGGCCGGTAGCGGCCGATGGGCCGGGGCGTCGGTGCGCAGGATGTTGGCCAGCACCAACGCGTCACCGGCGTCCGACTTCTTACGTGCCGCCGAGTGCCGATCCCGATAGCGGGACACCGCCAAACGGGTTGATCGCATAGACCGGCCGCCCGGTCGCTCGCAGGCACGCCACCAGCAGCCCGCGCGAGGTCTCGATCGCCACCGGGATCTGGCTCTCGGCACGGTCTCCGTGCTCAGCGAGCAGGTCCAGCAGCTTGGCGAACCCGGCGGCGTCATCGCCGATGCGTAACTTGGCCAGCCGCCGTCCGCTGGCGTCGACCAAGGCCACGTCGTGGTGGTCCTCGGCCCAGTCGATCCCGCACGTGATGTCCAACGCCTCCCCTTCCCTGGTCCGTGTCTTGGCTGCTCAGAGCCGGTAGGGCACGCGACGTCCTAATAGCAGGGCTCCTGGCCCGACCTCCCACAAGCCGTTCGTGACCCCAGCAGACCGCAGAGATCTCCGTCATCGGATCAGAGCTGAACGCTCACGGCTCGGCGAGAGAGGGCCTCTGCGGCAGGCTCAGAAAACGAACCCAACCACAACGCGAACAGCGACCGCCGCCGGCAGCCACCGGCGGGCGCCTGTCTCAGAGAAGGGTTAAACCCCGAGGAGGGTCAAGGCATCCCGACCAGCCCACCACCTGCGGCGATCACCGTTCGCCCCTCTATTAGGGCCTGTGTCGAAGTCGCTGCCAGGGCTTGAGCTGTTGGGTGAGGATCTACGCGTGTCGGTGGTCGAGATGTAGCGAGGTCTCCGGTATCTGGTTCAGCGACCAAGCAGAACCCGAACACCGGA
>NZ_JAGPYL010000231.1:0-2772 GCF_018070095.1 Micromonospora sp. U56 | reverse complement strand
GTGCGGTTCCGGCGTGTCTACCGGCACCCGGACCGGCTCCACGCCGGCCGCCGGCAGGGCCAGACTGACCGTCCACTCGACGACCGGCAGCGCCTGGCCCTGCGGGGTGTAGACGTAGGCGTGCAGCGAGTTCGCCGTCCCGACCCGCACCGGGTAGACGTCGAACTGCAAGGTGTACAGGCCGCTGGTCAGCGTCTGGGCGACCCCCTCCCGGCTGGCCCGGGCGGCCTCGGTACCGGCCGTGCGGCCCGGCGGCGTCTGCACCAGCACGGCGCTGAGGGTCAGCACCAGCGCGGTGGCGACCAGTTCGGCCCCCGCCGCCCCGCTGACCCGGCCCGGCCGGTCCGCCGCCAGTCCCCGGCGCACCAGGCGTCGCTGGCCGGCGGCGACCGCCAGCACCACGGCGAGCAGCGCGGCCTTGCCGCACAGCAGCCGCCCGTACGTGGTGTCGAGCAGCGCGGCGGGCCGGCCGAGCTCGACCGCGGCCTGGGCGACGCCGCTGGCGACCAGCCAGCACACCGCGACGGTGGCCAGCCGGGACCAGGCGGGCAGGACGCGGGCGCGCACCCGCTCGTGCAGGCCGGGCAGCAGGAACGCCACCAGGGTGAGCAGCCCGCCCGCCCAGACCGCCATCGCGGCCAGGTGCACCACGCCGACGGCGACACTGACCGGCGGCAGCGGCGCGGCCACCGGGTGCCCCGCCAACGGCCAGGTGGTCAGCGCGGCGACGCCGACCACCGCCAGCGCGGCCCGCCGCCCCCGACCCGACCGGCCGGCCACGACGGCGGGCAGCAGCGCCGCGGCGACGCCGACCAGGTCCAGCCGGGCGCCCAGCACCGGGCCGACGGCGCTGGCGCCCACCGCCCGCAGGTCGGCCGGGGACAGCTCACCGGCCGGCGCTCCCACCATGTCCGCGGCCTGTGCCACCCACTGCCCGGCGGTGGCCACCACGACCAGGCCGAGCCCTGCCCAGGTGACGACCACGACCTTGCGGCGGGAGCGCCGGCGCGGCCACATCCCGCCGGCCAGCAGCACTGGACCGACGGCCAGCACCAGACCCAGGTAGCCGACGTACCGGGCGGCCGGCGCCAGCGCGCCGCTGGTCCGGGTCCGACCGTCGGGCGGCGGGGGAGTCGCCGACGGGGCGCCGGCGGAGTAGGTGAAGCTGCCCGCCACCGGGTGGCTGTCGGCCGAGATCACCCGGTAGCTGACCAGGTAGGTGCCGAGCGGCCGGTCGGGCACCCGGACCGGGATGCGCAGGGTGCCGCCGCGCACCACCGGCTCACCCGTGTGGACCTTCCGCCCGTCCGGGCCGAGGACCTGCACCCGCCCCGCCACGGGGGACACCGGCTCGCTGAAGGTCACCACCACCTCCCGGGGCGGGGAACCGATCACCGCGTCGCGTACCGGGCTGGTGGCGACCAGCACGGCGTGGGCGGCGGCGGGAACGGGCGGCGTCAGCGGTACGGACAGCAGGGCGAGCAGCAGCACCAGCAGCGCGGCGGTTCGGGTACGCACGACCAGTGGTTCGGATCGGACGGCCGTACGGTTCAACGCGGACAGGCCCCGGATCACCCCTGGCCACCGGCCGGCCGGCTCAACCGGTGCCGGAGGCCGAGTTGCAGGGCGAGCCGGGCGTCGGGATCGTCCAGCGCCGGGCCGAACAGCTCACGCAGCCGGCGCATCCGGTACCGCACGGTCTGCGGGTGGGTGTGCAGCTCCTCGGCGACGGCGACCACCTGCCCCTGCCGGCGCAGCCAGCTGTGCAGCGTCGCGGCCAGCGCCTGCCGGGCGGCGGGCCGGACACCCTCCAACGCGGCCAGCCCGACGGCGGCCAGCCGGTCGGCGAGGCCCGGCTCCCACGCCATCAGCAGGGTCAGCAGGTGCTCGTCGCAGCCGAGCGGCCCCGGTGGGAGCACGCCGTCGTGTTGCAGGGCCAGCGCGCGTCGGGAGAGCCGGTACGACAGCCGGGCCCGGCCCAGCTCGACGGTCGGTCCGAGCGCCGCCCGCCGGCCGGACAGCGCCTGCCGGGCGCGGGCCAGGCGTCCGGGCGTGCCCGGCTCGGGCAGGACGAGCCGTACCGCGTCGTCGATGACGGTGGCGATCGCGCCCCCGCCGATGGACCGCGCCAGGTGCTCGGCGTCGGTGCCGTCGACGCTGACCACGGCGACGCAGCGGGGCAGCGGCCAGCGGGCCGCGTCGGCCGCCGCGTGCAGCGCGCTCTCGGTCGGGGCCTCGGGCTGCACGAGCAGGGTGATCAGCCGGCGTCGGGTGGTCGCCCAGTCCTGCGCGGCGTCGCGCTGCTCGTCGAGGAACCCCTCCGCCGCCGCGCCGGCGAGGGCGTCGGCGAAGCCGAAGAGCGCACCGGCGATGACGTACAGGTCGTCCGGCGCCGGGCCGGCCGGGCCGGCGTTCTCCACGAGGAAGGCCCAGATGTCCCGGGCGCCGAGGGTGAGGACGGTGCGCAGCGCGTCCACCCGGTGGCCCTCCCGGTACTCGGTGCGGCCGAGGGCGTGGAACACCGCCCGGGTGGCGGCGAGGTCGCGGCCCGGATCGGCGACCGCCTCGACGAACGCCTCGACGGCGGTCTCGACGCCGAGGGTGAGGCCCTGCCCCTGCCCGCCGGTCAGCGACCGGCCCTGCGCCCGCATGGCCGCCCGGACGGTCGCGAGGATCCGCCCGTGCAGGGGTGCCCGCAGCCCGCGGAGGTGCTCGCCGACCGTCGGCGGCAGGGCGGCGAGCCCCGGCTCGATGTCGATGAGCGCGTCGGAC
>NZ_JAGPYL010000230.1:0-2789 GCF_018070095.1 Micromonospora sp. U56 | reverse complement strand
TTCCGGGGGTGGATATACCAATCAGGGCCACCCCTTGAAAGGGGTGGCCCTGATTGAATGGTTGTCCGGCGGTGTCCTACTCTCCCACACCCTCCCGAGTGCAGTACCATCGGCGCTGGAGGGCTTAGCTTCCGGGTTCGGAATGTTACCGGGCGTTTCCCCTCCGCCATGACCGCCGTAACTCTATCGACATGTCAAACAACTCGACCAGCAGTGCTGGGTGTTGTTCGTTTGTCGGGAGTTGCACAGTGGACGCGTAGCAGCTTTGTAGTCAAGTCCTCGGCCTATTAGTACCGGTCAACTGAACCCGTTACCGGGCTTACATTTCCGGCCTATCAACCCAGTCGTCTAGCTGGGGGCCTTACCCATCCAAAGGATGGTGGGATACCTCATCTTGAAGCAGGCTTCCCGCTTAGATGCTTTCAGCGGTTATCCCTTCCGAACGTAGCTAACCAGCCGTGCCCCTGGCGGGACAACTGGCACACCAGAGGTTCGTCCGTCCCGGTCCTCTCGTACTAGGGACAGCCCTTCTCAAGTATCCTACGCGCACGGCGGATAGGGACCGAACTGTCTCACGACGTTCTAAACCCAGCTCGCGTACCGCTTTAATGGGCGAACAGCCCAACCCTTGGGACCTGCTACAGCCCCAGGATGCGACGAGCCGACATCGAGGTGCCAAACCATCCCGTCGATATGGACTCTTGGGGAAGATCAGCCTGTTATCCCCGGGGTACCTTTTATCCGTTGAGCGACACCGCTTCCACTCGCAAGTGCCGGATCACTAGTCCCGACTTTCGTCCCTGCTCGACCTGTCAGTCTCACAGTCAAGCTCCCTTGTGTACTTGCACTCAACACCTGATTGCCAACCAGGCTGAGGGAACCTTTGGGCGCCTCCGTTACCCTTTAGGAGGCAACCGCCCCAGTTAAACTACCCACCAGACACTGTCCCTGAACCGGATAACGGTCCGAAGTTAGATACCCAAATCAACCAGAGTGGTATTTCAAGATTGCCTCCACCCATACTGGCGTATGGACTTCACCGGCTCCCACCTATCCTACACAAGCTAATTCGGATACCAATGTCAAGCTATAGTAAAGGTCCCGGGGTCTTTCCGTCCTGCCGCGCGTAACGAGCATCTTTACTCGTAATGCAATTTCGCCGGGCCTGTGGTTGAGACAGTGGGGAAGTCGTTACGCCATTCGTGCAGGTCGGAACTTACCCGACAAGGAATTTCGCTACCTTAGGATGGTTATAGTTACCACCGCCGTTTACTGGCGCTTAAGTTCTCCGCTTCGCCCCGAAGAGCTAACAGGTCCCCTTAACGTTCCAGCACCGGGCAGGCGTCAGTCCATATACATCGAATTACTTCTTCGCATGGACCTGTGTTTTTAGTAAACAGTCGCTTCCCCCTGCTCTCTGCGGCCATACAACGCTCCACCCGCGTGGGGCTTCACGTCTCCGGCCCCCCTTCTCCCTAAGTTACGGGGGCAATTTGCCGAGTTCCTTAACCACAGTTCGCCCGATCGCCTCGGTATTCTCTACCTGACCACCTGTGTCGGTTTGGGGTACGGGCCGCTAAGAACTCGCTAGAGGCTTTTCTCGGCAGCATAGGATCACTGACTTCACCTGAATCGGCTCGGCATCACGTCTCAGCCTTCATGCACCACGGATTTGCCTATGGTGCGGCCTACACGCTTACCCCGGCACAACCACCGGCCGGGCTCAGCTACCTTCCTGCGTCACCCCATCGCTTGACTACTACCCACCAGGTTCCCACGCTCCCCGACAGCAACCCGAAGGTCACCACCGGTTCGGGTGGTTAGCACAGCGAGGTTCGTCAGGGTCGCTCTTTCGCGGGTACGGGAATATCAACCCGTTGTCCATCGACTACGCCTCTCGGCCTCGCCTTAGGTCCCGACTCACCCAGGGCGGATTAGCCTGGCCCTGGAACCCTTGGTCATCCGGCGGAAGGGTTTCTCACCCTTCTTTCGCTACTCATGCCTGCATTCTCACTCGTGCCGCGTCCACAACTGGGTCACCCCGCTGCTTCACCCGCGGCACGACGCTCCCCTACCCATCCACACACCTGCACAAGGAATCAAGTCCAAGCGAGGTTGAAATGTGAATGCCACAGCTTCGGCGGTGTGCTTGAGCCCCGCTACATTGTCGGCGCGGAACCACTTGACCAGTGAGCTATTACGCACTCTTTAAAGGGTGGCTGCTTCTAAGCCAACCTCCTGGTTGTCTATGCGACCCCACATCCTTTTCCACTTAGCACACGCTTAGGGGCCTTAGCTGGTGATCTGGGCTGTTTCCCTCTCGACTACGAAGCTTATCCCCCGCAGTCTCACTGCCGCGCTCTCACTTACCGGCATTCGGAGTTTGGCTGATTTCGGTAAGCTTGTGGGCCCCCTAGACCATCCAGTGCTCTACCTCCGGCAAGAAACACGCGACGCTGCACCTAAATGCATTTCGGGGAGAACCAGCTATCACGGAGTTTGATTGGCCTTTCACCCCTAACCACAGGTCATCCCCCAACTTTTCAACGTTGGTGGGTTCGGCCCTCCACGCGGTCTTACCCGCGCTTCAGCCTGCCCATGGCTAGATCACTCCGCTTCGGGTCTAGAGCATGCGACTGAACCGCCCTGTTCAGACTCGCTTTCGCTACGGCTCCCCCACACGGGTTAACCTCGCCACATGCCACTAACTCGCAGGCTCATTCTTCAAAAGGCACGCCGTCACCCCGTAAGGCTCCGACGGATTGTAGGCGAACGGTTTCAGGTACTAT
>NZ_JAGPYL010000023.1:0-63029 GCF_018070095.1 Micromonospora sp. U56 | reverse complement strand
GTCGACGGGGCGGCCGCGGGCGGCCAGTTCGTCGGCCTGCCGGCGCAGCACCGCGCCCACCTCGGTCATGTCCGCGCCCGCCAGCCCGGTACGCCGGACCGCGTCGCCGGGATCGCGGAAGTAGGTACGGGTGAGCAGCCCGGTCACCGTCGCCGCCGCCAGCCGCGCCTCACCGAGCATCAGCAGCGCCTGGTCGGTCTCGTACCACTCGGCGAGCCGGGCCGCCCGGGCGTGCGCCGCGCAGCCCCGGTACCAGGCCTGCCGGGCGGCGGTGCTGAACTCCGCCGGGCGGGCCCGGGCCAACCGGCCCAGGTGCTCGTCGCGCAGGGTGCGCAGCCAGCCGGTCGGGTCGTACAGGGCGGTGGTGGTGACGTACCGGTCGGCGGTCAACGGCCAGAGCGCGGTCAGCGCCCGGGCCTGCCGCAGGTACTCCTCCGCGCCGGCCACGGTGAGGTCGACCAGCACGCCGTCCACCCGCCGGGTCGACGGCTCCGGGCCGACCCCGGCCCGGTAGGTGGCCAGCAGCAGGCCGACCTCGCGGTCCCCGCCGCCGTCGTCGTCGCCGTGCGCCAGCGGGCCGTGCACCGCCACCGCCAGGATGTCCGCCGGGAACCGCCGCCGGGCCGCCTCGGCCACCCGCTCGGCGACCCGCCACCGTGGATCGTCGAGGTGCTCCTCGGCGCCGATCTCGGTGCTGCTGAGGCCCACCGGGTACCACCTCCGTCACGGTTCGCGCACCGTCGGTACACCGCACCCTAGCCAGCGCCGGCCGCCGTGTCGGGCCGCCGCGCCCGGGTCAGGCCGGCCCGTCGCCGACCGGCCCGCCGGTCGGCACCAGCCGGAAGATCCGGATCTCCCGGCCGCCGGCCCGCTCGACGTACGTCCGGTACGCCGGCCACTCGGTGACCAGCAGGCGCCACAGCCGGTCCCGCTCGGCGCCGGTGGCCACCTCGGCGCGGACCGCGAGCCGGCGCCCCTTCACGTCCACCTCGGCGTTCGGGTCGGCGAGCAGGTTCATCGCCCAGCCCGGCTGGTGCTGCTGCCCCCAGTTCGACCCGATCACCACGTACGCGTCGCCGTCCGGCACGTACAGCAGGGGGTTGCTGCGGGGTTGGCCGGAACGGCGGCCGGTGGTGGTGATCACCAGCGAGGGGATCAGCCCGAGCGCGACCACCCGGCCGCGGGTGAGCCGCCCGACCGCCCGGTCGGCGGGGACGAGCAGGCGCATGGTGGCGCCGAACCACGCGTGGTGACCGAGTCGGCGCGTGAGGCTTCCCAGGACGGACACGCCGCCAGTCTGCCGGCTCGGCGGGTCCGACGACACCCCCGCTAGTGCGGTGTCCACTAACGTTCGCCGGGTTGGTCGGGCGGGGAACTGTCGCGGGGGTGGTGTTGGCTTCGGGTTCGTGCCTCGTCGTCGTGCTCCTGCCGCGCCTCGGGTCACCGCACGGCGCGGCTTGCCCTGCGGGTGACAGTGAGCTTCCCCCGGTTTCCCGGACACCTGAGCTGAGGCGACACCGGTCGCCGAGGGAGGAGTTCGGATGCCCGCACCACACCCGCCGGAGTTTCGTCAGCGCGCGGTCGAGTTGGCTCGGCTGCGGGACAAACCGCCGCCGGGCTGCTCGGCTCCATGGGCTCCATCGGCGACTGCTACGACAACAGCATGGTCGAGTCGTTCTTCGGCTCGATGCAGCTCGAGCTGCTCGACCGCCAGGCCTGGGCAACCCGCCAGGAACTGGCCAACGCCATCTTCGAGTACTTCGAGGCCTGGTACAACCCACGCCGACGCCACTCAAGCCTTGGCAACCTGTCCCCGATCGACTACGAACGACACCACATCCGGCCACAGCCGCGGCCTGATCATCAAAGAAGAGCAGTCCGGGAAACCGGGGGAAGCTCAACAGCCGGTCAGCGGCGGCGGTGTTTCGGGTTGCTGCGGTCGGCTGGTGACGTGTGGGCGTGCGCGCTGGAGGTCAACGCGTGGCGGCGTCGCCGCAGGGATGTGCCGCTGGTCGGTTATCAGGAGTTGTGTCGGGAGTTGACGGCGTCCGGGCCGGGCACGTTCGCCGAACTGGACTCGACTGGCGCGCGGTCGGTGTTGCGCCGGTTTTCGGATGCGTGGTTCGCGGCGGCGAACGCCGCAGCCGCGGTGACATGTTCGCGGGGGTTCCGCGTCGGCGGTGGGCGTTGGTGCCGGTGCGCGACGAGAGCTACTCGATCTTCCGGGGGCGGCGCTACTTCCAGGTGGTCGACGGCAGCAAACGCTCTCGCACCCGACCTACCCGAGGGCCTGACCAGCACGTACGAGTTCGAGGATCGAGGTCCCGCCACCGCGCAGTGGGGCGAGGGAGCAGCGCCACCGACTGGGCGGGGAATCATTTTCGGTGCGGTCCGGTGTGGAACCGCTTTCCCGATCACGCGGGGCTGTGGAGCCTGCGGCTCAGTTGGCCTGTGCCGGCGTGCCCGCCAGAAGGCAACGGCCCGCTGGCCCGCGGGACGAAACATTCACCGAGCTCCCCTCAAGGGCCGGACCACGTCGGAGGCATCGACGATGGCATTACCCGGTTTCCACTCCTGAACCACGACGTCGTAGGCACAGTAGGTGGGTGACCGGCGGCGGCGAGGAGGTGGCCTCGCAGGGCGCATTCGGCGCCGGTGGACGGATGAAGGCCGCGACGCACGGCGGGGTGACGCGCTCGGAGCTCTTCCTGGATCTGGTCTTCGTCTACGCCTTCCTCAACGTCACCCATCTCATGGCGGAACGCCCGGCCCTGGACGGGGTGCTTCAGGGAGCGCTGGTGGTGGCGCTGATCTGGCGCAGTTGGGCCTGGTACGCATGGGTGGGAAACCTGGTCCGGCTCGACCGCGGAGCCCGGCCGATCGCGGTGTTCGCGGCGGCGATCACGATCCTGCTCGTCGCCGTCGCCATTCCGGAGGTCTTCGTCGATCATCCCTCTGGGCTGATCGGGCCGCTCGTATTCGTCATCGGATTACTGGCGGCCCGGGTCGGGTCCCTGGTGATCGTCTCGCGTGCCCGGCGCGGCAAGGAGGGGTCGTGGACCCCGGCCGCACGCGCCTGGCTGCCGCTGGCCGGCAGCCTTCCGCTGCTGCTGTGCGCAGTCCTGCTGCCTTACCACCTCCCACCCGGACGCGACACGGAAGCCCTGCAGCTTGTGCTCTTCGCGGTCGCGATCGTCATCGACTACCTGGGGCTGCGGGCACCGGGCGTCGGCACGTGGCAGCTGACGTCGGTGCGGCACTGGGCCGAGCGGCACAACTTGATCATGCTCATCGCGCTTGGTGAGACGATCATCTCGATCGGGACGAGTCGCGGCTTCGGCGGCGGCGATCCGATCACCTGGTCCCTGCTCGGCGGGTCGGCGCTCGGACTCGTCGTCGTGGCGTTCCTGTGGTGGGCGTACTTCGACATCGCGTCGCCCGCCGGCGAGCAGGCGCTGGAGTCCACCCCACCGCACGAGCGGTCACGCCGCGCCCGCGACGCCTACACATTGCTACACCTGCCGATGATCGCCGGGCTCATCCTGGTGGCGTTCGGGCTCAAGAAAGCGCTCGGCGGGACGCCCGTCGGTCACCCTGACCGGTGGGCCGTGCCGGACCTGGCGGCTCTTTACGGCGGTGTGGTCCTGTATCTGCTCGGGTTGGTGGCGTTCGAGTGGCGCACCGTCCGGCGGGTCGGCCGTGGTCCCGTGCTCTGCCTCGTCCTCGTGGCGCTTCTGGTTGTGCCGGCCCGCGGCTTGACCGCTCTGGGGTCGCTCACGCTCCTCGCCGGCGCGCTGGTCTGTGTGGTGGTGGCCCATGTGACGGTGCTGCGGCGCCGCCACCGCCAGCTGCATCGCGCCGTCGCGGTGACGGCTGGCCGAGAGGTGGATGCCACCCCCGAGGAGCTCTTCCTTGATCTGGTCTTCGTGTACGCGTTCATCCAGGTCACCGTGCTGATGACCCGGCACCCGTCGCTGATCGGGGTGCTGCAGGGGCTGGCCGTCCTGGCGTTGCTGTGGTGGTCGTGGGTCAACTACACCTGGTTCACCATGACGATCCGCAGTGCGGGGAACGCGCTGCGACTCGTCGTCCTCGTCGCGGTGGCGCTGACCCTGATGCTCGGCGTTGCCACACCCCAGACGTTTGACTCCGTCCCCGGAGGCTTACCCGGGCCGCTGATCGTCGTCGCCTCGTACGCGGCGGTGCGGTTGCTGCACCTGGTGTCGTTCTGGTGGGTGCTCCGCCACGACGACGCCCTCCGCGCCATCGTCGTACGAGCGGCGGTACCGACCGGCGTGGGGATAAGCCTGCTGCTGTGCGCGGTGTTGACCGCGCCGGGCACCGGCGATCCGCTCACACCGATCACCACACTCTGGTGGATCGCCGCCATTGCCATCGACGTGGGCGGTGGATACCTCATCGGGTCCCGCAACTGGCGGTTGCGCTCGGTCAGCCGATGGATGGGCCGCTTCAACCTGATCATCCTCATCGCGCTCGGCCAGGCGGTCATCTCCACCGGCATCGCCGTCGGCGACCCACCTGTCTCGATGCCCACCTTCGTCGCCGTCGCCCTCAGCGCTGCCCTGATATCTGCGCTGTGGTGGACCTACGTCGGCAGCGACGTCGTCGTCGCTCAACGGTTCATCGAGCTCCGCACCAACCGCCAACGGGGCGCCTTGGCCCGGGACGCCTACGCGTACCTGCACCTGTTTCTCGTCGTCGGCCTCGTGCTGGTCGCTTTCGGGTTGCGCACGACCCTGCCGAAGCCGGGACAGGACCTCGGCGCACCGGCGATGGTCGGGCAGGCGGCCCTGGCGTGCGGAATCGTCGTCTACCTCCTCGCCGACCACCTCATCTGGCGACGGGCGCGCCGTCCAGTAGGCGGCCGCCGCGCAGCGAACCTGGTCGTTGCCGCGTTGGCCCCGCTAACGATACTGGTAACGATTCTGTGGGCGCTGATCGTGCTCACCCTGTTGCTGTTCGCCGCGCACCTGGTCGGACGCGCGGCCATCCCGCCAGTGGAGACGGCGGTCGGCGACAGGACGTGAGCCGTGCGCGACACAGGCAGCGCGAAGCCCGATCCGGCCGCGTACGAGTGGATCACCCCACCGCCGGTCGAGCTGTCCCCGCATCCGGCCGGACGCGACAGTGTCCGCGAGGACCGGGACTGCGACGGTGCTCGCCGCGATCACCGTGACCCTGGCGATGACCGTGGCGGCACCGCCCACGGAGAGCGCGCCGGTCGAGCGTGGCTTGGTACCTGAACTGGCGCTTGTCGTACCTGGTCGCGACGGCGCGGAACTGTTTGAGCTTGTTGATGCACTGCTCGGCGGTGTTCCGCTGTTTGTAGCGGTCGGCGTCGAACGACGGTGGCCGCCCGCCGCGTGAGCCCTTACTGCGGCGGGCGGCCTGCTGATCGGCCTTGACCGGGATGGTCGCCCGGATACCCGCCGCGCCACGTGCTCGCGGATACGTCGATTCGAATACGCCTTGTCGGCCAGCAGATGCCCCGGGCGGGTGCGTGGCCGGCCGATGCCCGAACGGCGCACGCGGAGGCCGCCCAACAGCGTGTCGAAGGCGGTGCAGTCGCGGCGCTGCCCGGCGGTCAGCGTGGTCACGATCGGCCGGCACCGCAGGTCGGCGACCAGGTGCAGCTTCGTGGTCGACCCGCCGCGGGACCGGCCGATCGCTATTTACCGCGAACCATCACCTTGATCCACGCGACACGCTCTAGTCCAGCCGTCGCTCCACCGCCAGCCGGGACCGGGTGAACAGCCCCGCGCCGAGCATCGCCACCAGCGGCACCACCACCAGCACCCCGAGGGTCGGCCAGGGCACCACCACGGGGTACGGCGTCTCCATCGGCCAGCCCTCGGCGTACTGGCGGTTGACCGAGGTCAGGATGATCACCGCCGAGCCGAGGCCGGCCACGATGCCCAGCACCGAGCCGAGACCGGCGATCACTCCGGCCTGGCAGAGGGAGAGCACCCGGCGTACCCCCGGACTGGCGCCGACGGCGGCGAGCGTGGAGAGGTCCCGGCGGCCCTCCGCGGCGGCGAGCCCGGTGGCCGTGCCGGCCGCGCCCAGGGTGATCACGCCGGCGCCGAGCGCCAGCAGGAGCAGCAGCGGTCGCTGGTCCGACGCCGGCGGCCCCGACTCCACCTCGACCAGCACCGGGATCAGCGACCGCAGCTCGGCGGCGAGACGCCGCTGCTGGGCGGCGCTCGGCGTGCCGTCGGTCTGCACCGCGTAGCCGAGGTGTTCGGCGGCCAGGCCGAGCCTCGTCGCCGTCGGGGCGGAGAGCACCAGGCGGTCGACCGGCAGGCCACCACGCAGCACGTACCCGGGGACGGCGACGGTGGTGCTCACCGGCGGACCGGAACCTGGGTACGCCCGGTCCGCCGTCACCGCCACCGTCCCGTCCACCAGGTATCGCGGATCGGTCACCACCACTCCGCCGGCCCGCAGCACGGCTGTCGCCCGCGCCACCTCGTCCGGCGAGGCGTCGGTGAGCGCCGGCAGGGCGGCCCCGTCGTCCACCAGCACCGGCAGGTACATCCCCTGCGGACTGGGCGTCGGCCGTCGGCAGCGCGGGTCCGCCAGGGCCCGCTGCCGGACGGCGGCCGACCGGAACACCTCCGCCTCGAACGGGCAGACCTGCTCGGGCGGCAGCATCGCGGTGACGGTGCAGTAGTCGTCGGGCTCGCGGGGCGCCGCGCAGATCGGCACGTCGACCGGGCCCACCGAGCCGGCGGGGAGCACGGCCCGCACCCGTTCGGCGACGGCGGGCACCGGCGGCAGGCCCACCCCGTTCGCCGGCCCGGACGGCAGCAGCAGCACGTGACCGGGCGGGAGGCCGGGCTGCCAGTCGGCGCGGGTGCGGGCGTCGTCACTGGCGACGTAGACGCCGAGGGCGACGCTGCCGGCGACCGCGGCCATCACCGCGGAGATGGCCGGGCCCGCCGAGGAGCGGTTGCGGCTGGCGTCGCGCAGCGCGATCCGCGGCGCCAGCGGCAGCGCCCGGCCGGCCCGGGCGAGCAGCCCGATCAGCGTGGGAGTGGCGAAGACCAGCCCCAGCTCGCCGAGGGTCAGCCCGGCGAGGATCACCGTCGGCCCGCTCCGCTGCGCCCCGAACGCGGCGATCCCGGACCCGACGACGGTCAGCGCCGCGCCGAGCACGAGCCAGCGGCGGCGGTGCGGCGGAACGGTGCGCCGTCCGGCCAGGCCCGCCACCACGTCCTGCCGGGCCGCGGTCCAGGCCGGGGCGAGCGCGGCCAGCACCCCGGCCAGCACGGCCACCGCCGCGATCAGGGCCAGCGCCGCCGGGAAGACCCGGTAGCCGCCGGCGCGGGCACCGAAGAGGTACTGCTCGACCAGCGGCCGACCGGCGAACGCGGCGGCGATGCCGAGCGCGAGCCCGAGCGCCGCCCCGCCGACGCCCAGCACCACCCCGTCGGCGAGCACGATCCGGCGCAGGTGGGCCGCGTCGCCGCCGGCCACCGCCACCAGGGCGAGGTCCCGGCGTCGCCGGCGGACGCCGACCGCGAAGGCCGGCCCGACCATCAGCACGACCTCCAGCAGGCCGAGCCCGCCGACCAGCACCACCGTGCCGGTCTCCTCGGCGTCGCCCGGGACCGGCGTACGGGTCGGGTCGGCCTCGACGACGGCCGCGCCCGGGACCGGTGTCCGCGCGCTGATCGTGATGCCGTGCGCGTTGAGCCGGTCGGTCAGCGTCGCGTCCACCGGTCCCGGCAGGTCGACCAGCCAGCTCTCCTCCGCCGCGCTCTCCGGCGGAAGCGCCGCCCCCGGGTGCAGCGCGACCACCTCGGTCAGGTCGTCGGGGAACTCCACCACGCCGACCACCGCGTAGCTTCGGGAGCCGTCGGCCAGGCTCACCCGTTCGCCCATCTCGGCGCCGAGGCGGCGCAACGCCCGGGCGCTGACCGCGATCTCGTCGGGGCCGGTGGGCGTCCGGCCGGCGCGCAGCCGGGCCGTCGACCGGGCGAGCGGGTCGGCCAGGTCGAGCGACCGGCCGTGGAAAGCCACGAGGTCGTCGTCGACGCGTACCTCGAACGGCACCCACCAGCGCACCCGGGCGACCCGGCTGCCGGCCGGCAGCAGCGCGACGACCTCCTCGGCGGTGACCTGGCGGCTGCGCGGCTCGTCGTCCCCGATCGGGTAGGTGTTGTCGCCCCACGGGTCCTGCGTCACCGCGGTGTCGGCGGTCCAGCGCAGCTCGGCGTCGGCGGCGCCGAGCCGCTGCGCGGCGCGTTCACCGCGGGTGAGCGCGGCCATGTCGTAGCTGACCGCGACGAAGGTCAGCGCCAGCACCGGCAGCGTGATCATCGCCAGTACCAGCGCGGTACGCCCGCGCGCCCGCCGCGCCTCCCGGCGGGCGATCCGCAGCGCGGCCCGCCACGACCCGACCGCCCCGGCGAAGCGCCCGTTGCCGCGCCGCACCGGCGACCGCCTCACCGACCGCTGCCGGAGAGCAGTTGCTCGACACCGCCCAGCGGCGCGGTCGAGTCGACCATCACCCCGTCGCGCAGGAAGACCACCCGGTCGGCCCAGCCGGCGTGCCGGGCCTCGTGGGTGACCAGCACGCCGGCCGCCCCCGCGTCGACCCGGCGGCGCAGCAGCTGCAGCACCGCCTCCCCGGTCTGCGAGTCCAGCGCCCCGGTCGGCTCGTCGGCCAGCACCAGCCGGCGCTCGCCCACCAGCGCCCGGGCGATCGCCACCCGCTGCTGCTGGCCGCCGGACATCTGGTCGGGGAAGCGCCCGCCGAGCCCGGTCAGCCCCACCTCGTCCAGCGCGGCCAGCGCCGCCCGGCGCGCCGGGCGAACGCCGACGCCGTCGAGTTCGAGGGGGAGCGCCACGTTCTCCGCTGCGGTGAGGCTGCCGAGCAGGTTGAGGTCCTGGAAGACGTAGCCGATCCGGCGGCGGCGCAGCCGGGCCAGCTCGCGGCGGTCGAGCGCGCCCAGGGACTGGCCCTCGACCCGCACCTCACCGGCGGTGGGGCTGTCCAGCCCGCCGGCCAGGGTCAGCAGGGTCGACTTGCCGGAGCCGGAGGGGCCCATCACGGCGACCAGCTCGCCCGGCTCGACGGTGAGGCTCACCCCGCGCAGCGCGTGCACGGCGGCCGCGCCCCCGCCGTGGGTGCGCTGCACCTCCCGCAGCTCGAGCACCGGACCGCCGGCCGCGTTCACCGCACGCCCGCCCGCTCGTGGTCGCCGTCGCTCACCGGTGGGCCTCCTCGTCGGCGTGCCACACCGCCCCGGACCGCCCGGCGGGGCTCGTGGGCGGGGCCGGGCGGTACCGGACCAGGCTCGTCTCGCAGTGGTCCAGCCAGCGGATCTCCGCCTCGGCCTGGAACACCATCGCGTCCAGCACCAGCCGCCAGGGCAGGTCTTCCGGCCGGTCGCTGGCGAACTTCAACCGGGTCAACTCCTGCAACGTGCGCATGGTCGCGCTGCGCTGGGTCTGCACCACGGACCGGACGTCGACGCCGGGGGTGGTCAGCGCCAGGGCCAGCTTGATGGAAAGTTCGTCCCGGGGCCGGTCGGCGCGGCTGATCGGGGTGGCGAACCAGAGCGTCAGGTCCGCCCGCCCGGCGTCGGTGATCTCGTACGGCCGCTGCCCGCCCTCGTGCTCGGGCAGCGATCGGACCAGGCCGTCGCGTTCCAGCCGGTTGAGGGTGGTGTAGACCTGCCCGATGTTCAGCGGCCAGGTCGAGCCGGTCGACTCCTCGAACGCGGCGCGCAGCTGGTAGCCGTACATCTGGCCACGCTCGAGCAGGGCGAGCAGGCCGTGACGGATGGACATGGCAACGGAGTATGCATACCTGGTATGCGCTCCGCAACCGGAGCGCGGGTCGGCGCGCTCAGGTGGGCCGGCCGGGGAACGCCACGGTGACCGGCGACACCTTGGCGGTCCGCCGCCACCGGGTGGCGCGCACGGCGCAGTCGGTCAGCGCGTTCAACGCCCGGGTGCGGTCCGCGCCGGTGGTCACCGGCAGCGCCGCGCGCCAGAACGCCGCCGTCCGCTCCTCGATCTTCACCGCCAGCCGCAGCGCGGCGGCGCGGTCGGTGACGGGAAACGGCAGCGCGTAGCCGGCCCGGTCCGCCGGGACCTGGCCACCCCCGGCGCTGAGCTGGAGCACCAGCGCGTCGCGTCGGGCCCGGTGCGCCGCCTCGGCCGACCGGGCGTCGCGGCGGGCGGCGTCGGTGAGCCGTACCCCGATCGGGCCGTACGCGAAGATCGCCGCGTACTCGGCGGCCAGCGCGTCCGCCAGCGCCTGGGCCGGGTCGGTGGGTGCCTGTCGCCGGGTCACCGCAGCACCTCCACGTGGGTGGCCCGGGCGGCGGCGATCGAGCCGAGCACGGCGGCCCGCTCCGCCGGCGCCGCCCCGCACGCCTTCGCGGCCGACTCCCGGCCGCGCTGTTCCGCCGCCCGCAGCTCGGCGAGCAGTCCGTCCCGCTCCGTTCCCGGCGGGGTGGCGCCGGCGGCAGGGGAGCCGGCGGGCGCGGGGCGCCCGATCAGCCGCTGGATCTCCTCGGCGTGCGCGGCGTGCGCGTCGGCGATCGGGGTGAGCCGGTCGGCCAGCGTCGGATCGGCCGCGACGGCGGCCCGGTGCCGGGCGGCCAGCTCGCGTGACTCGGCGGCCAGCGGCTCCAGCGGGTCGGGCGGCGGGGGCGGTTCGTTCCGGTCGAAAAGATCACAGCCAGTCAGCGGCAGGGTCGCGCTGCCGGCCGTCAGGAGTGCCCCCGCGCGCAGCACCGCCCGCCGGGTTTGCCCCGGTCCACCGCGCTGCGTAGTCGTTCTTCCCGTCGCCACCGGTCAAGTCAACACCATCTCCGCCGTCAGGTGGGCGACCGGCGTCGGTGCGCCGCCCGGCCCGGCACCCGCCCGGCGCGTTACGCTCTGCGCAGCCACCGGCGCGTTCGCCCCGGTGGCGTGTGGGCATGCGGGCCACCGGGCCGCCGCACAACAGGAGAAGGGTGCGCCAGATGACGCAGCGTGGCCGTGCCACCAGGCCGACGGGCCCGACGGGGCGACCCCGTCGTACCGACGGCCCCCGGGGCGGGGACCGTGCGGGCGCACCCCGGGGCGGTGACCTCGCCGCCCGGCGCAACCGGCTGCGCGAGGTGATCGAGCCCGTCGTGCAGGGTGCCGGGTACGACCTGGAGGACCTGTCGGTGTCCCGGGCCGGCCGGCGGCACGTCGTACGCGTGATCGTGGACGCCGACGGCGGGATCAACCTGGACGCCGTCGCGGACGTCTCCCGGGCGGTCTCGGCTGCGCTGGACGCGGCCGAGGAGGCCGGCGGTGACCTCGTGGCGGGCGAGTACCAGCTCGAGGTCAGCTCACCCGGCGTGGACCGGCCGCTCACCCTGCCCCGGCACTGGCGGCGCAACGTGGGTCGGCTGGTCAAGGTGACCACCCGGCCCGGCGCGGGCCTGCCCGGGCAGCGCGGCGAGCAGCCCGTCGGGGATCGCCAGGTCACCGGCCGGGTGGTGGCGGCCGACGACGAGCGCGTGGTGCTGGAGACCGACTCCGGCCGCGCCGAGCACCCGTACGCCGAGCTCGGCCCCGGCCGGGTGCAGGTCGAGTTCAGCCGCCTCGACGAGATCGACGAGGCCGGCGAGGACACCGGCGACATTGACGACATTGACGACATTGACGACACCGACGACGAAGATGATGTGGAGGACGAGGAGAGGTGAACATCGACCTCGCGGCGCTGCGCGCACTCGAGCGCGAGCGGGAGATCCCGTTCGACACGATCCTCGCGGCGATCGAGACCGCGCTGCTGACCGCCTACCGGCACACCGACGGGGCCGAGCCGCACGCCCGGGTGGAGATCGACCGCAAGACCGGGGCGGCCCTGGTCTACGCCCAGGAGGTCGACTCCGACGGCACCGTGGTGCGGGAGTGGGACGACACCCCGCACGACTTCGGGCGGATCGCCGCCATGACCGCCAAGCAGGTGATCCTCCAGCGACTGCGGGAGGCCACCGACGAGGTGCACTTCGGCGAGTACGTCGGCCGCGAGGGTGACCTGGTGACCGGGGTGGTGCAGGCGCACGAGGCGCGGGTCGAGAAGGGCATCGTCAGCGTCGACCTGGGCAAGCTGGAGGGCGTCCTGCCGCAGTCCGAGCAGGTGCCCGGCGAGCGGTACGTCCACGGCGAGCGGGTCCGCTGCGTCGTGGTGCACGTGGCCAAGGGGATGCGCGGCCCGCAGATCACCCTCTCCCGCTCGCACCCCGCGCTGGTCAAGAAGCTCTTCGCGCTGGAGGTGCCGGAGATCGCCGACGGCACGGTGGAGATCGGCGCGATCGCGCGTGAGGCAGGTCACCGTACGAAGATCGCGGTGCGCTCCACCACGCAGGGCGTGAACGCCAAGGGCGCCTGCATCGGCCCGATGGGCCAGCGGGTTCGCGCGGTGATGAGCGAGCTGCACGGTGAGAAGATCGACATCATCGACTGGTCCGACGACCCGGCGACCTTCGTCGGCAACGCGTTGTCGCCGGCCAAGGCGCTGCGGGTCGAGGTGGTCGACCTGGCCAGCCGGACGGCCCGGGTCACCGTGCCGGACTTCCAGCTCTCGCTGGCGATCGGGCGCGAGGGGCAGAACGCCCGGCTTGCCGCCCGACTGACCGGTTGGCGAATCGACATCAGGTCGGACGCGGAGCAGACCAGCCCGGCGGGACGGGGCGGGGCCGATCACGTGCCGGAGCCGGGCGGCGCGATCTCGAGCAGCTAGGGGTAGACTTCCTCCAGTGGTACGACGCGCGCAGCCGGAGCGCACCTGTGTGGGTTGCCGGAGACGTGCGCCGGCCAGCGAATTGCTGCGGATCGTCGCGATCGGCGACGAGGCTGGTCACAGCCTCCGGCCTGATCCGGCCCGCAGGCTGCCGGGTCGGGGAGCGCACATGCACCCGGATCCGGCCTGCTTCGCGCAGGCGGTGCGGCGGCGCGCCTTCGGGCGTGCGCTGCGCATCACCGGGGTCCTCGACCACGGCGAGCTGGCGGAGCACGTCGATGCGCCAACCACTACGTCCGGTCAACCCGACCGGGCGAGGGTCGCTAGCAGGGTAGGACGACCGACATGAGCACACGATGAAGTCCCTGAAATGACCAGGCTTCAAGTGCACGAGTGAGGTTGTTGCGGGTACTGCCCGCACGACCTCGGAGTGAGGAGTGCAGTGGCAGGTAAGGCCCGCGTACACGAGCTGGCAAAAGAGCTCGGGGTCGAAAGCAAGACCGTTCTCGCCAAGCTGAAGGAAATGGGCGAGTTCGTGAAGTCCGCGTCCAGCACCGTCGAGGCGCCCGTCGCCCGACGGCTGCGTGGCGCATTCGTCGCGTCCGCCGGAGGCGCCTCGGCGCAGGCCGCCCCGCCGGCGGCCGCACCGACTCCGGCCCCGACCCCGACGCCGTCCCCGGCCCCGGGCGCCCCCCGGGTGTCGGCCAAGCCGATGCCGCCCCGGCGGCCGGCCGCGCCGACCCCTGGGCCGAAGCCCAAGGGCCCCGTTCCCGGTCCGCCGCAGCCGGCGGCCCCGGTCGCCAAGCCGGCGAGCGCCCACGACATCGAGGTGGCGGCCGCCGAGGCGCGTGCCGCCGCGCTGAAGGCTGAGCAGGAGGCCGCGGTCAAGGACGCGCAGGCCGCCCGCCAGCAGCAGCGCGAGAACGTCCGACGGGAGCCCCCGACCGAGGGCGGCCCCCGTCCGGGTCCCCGCCCGGGTCCCAACGCCGTGCCCCCGCGTCCGGGGACCCCGGCCGCCGGTCGTCCCGGCGCGCCGGCCCCGGGTCCGGGTGCCCGTCCGGGCGGTCGTCCGCCGGCGCGCGGCGCCGGTAACAACCCGTTCGGTATCCAGGGCGGCCCGCAGCGGCCGCCGGCCGCCGGTGGCCCCCGGCCGAGCCCGGCGGGCATGCCGCCGCGGCCGCGCCCGGCCTCCATGCCGCCGCGGCCGAGCCCGGCCTCCATGCCGAGCCAGCGTCCGACCACCGGTCGCCCCGGCGGTCCCGGCGGCGGTCGTGGCGGCCCCGGTGGCGGCGCAGGTCGTCCCGGCGGCGGCGCCGGCGGTGGCTTCCGCCCCGGTGGCGGTGGCGGCGGCGCTGGCGGTGGCTTCCGCGGCGGTCCCGGTGGCGGTGGCGGTGGCGGTGGCTTCCGCGGCGGTCCCGGTGGCGGTGGCGGTGCTCCGGGCGGCGGTTTCCGTCCGGGTGCCCCGGCCGGCGGCGGTGGTCGTCCCGGTGGCGGCGGTCGTGGCCGTGGCGGCGGTGCCGCGGGTGCCTTCGGGCGTCCGGGTGGCCGGCCGACCCGCGGTCGCAAGTCCAAGAAGCAGCGCAGACAGGAGTTCGACAACCTGTCGGCCCCGACCATGAGCTCGGGTGCCCCCCGGGGTCAGGGTCAGGTCGTCCGGCTCTCCCGTGGCGCCTCGCTGTCGGACTTCGCCGACAAGATCAACGCCAACCCGGGGTCGCTGGTCCAGGAGATGTTCAACCTGGGCGAGATGGTCACCGCGACCCAGTCCTGCTCTGACGAGACCCTGCTGCTGCTGGGTGAGCACCTCGGCTTCGACGTGCAGATCGTCAGCCCGGAGGACGAGGACCGCGAGCTGCTCGCGCAGTTCAACATCGACCTCGACGCCGAGGTCGCGGAGGAGCGGCTGGTCAGCCGGGCGCCGGTGGTGACCGTCATGGGTCACGTCGACCACGGTAAGACCAAGCTGCTCGACGCGATCCGCAAGGCGAACGTCGTGGCCGGTGAGGCGGGTGGCATCACCCAGCACATCGGTGCCTACCAGGTCCACGTCCCGCACGAGGGCGAGGACCGGGCGGTCACCTTCATCGACACCCCGGGTCACGAGGCGTTCACCGCCATGCGTGCCCGTGGTGCCCAGGTGACGGACATCGTGGTGCTGGTGGTCGCGGCCGACGACGGCGTGATGCCGCAGACGATCGAGGCGTTGAACCACGCCAAGGCGGCCGAGGTGCCGATCGTGGTGGCGGTCAACAAGGTCGACAAGCCCGAGGCCAACCCGGACAAGGTCCGCCAGCAGCTGACCGAGTACGGGCTGGTCGCCGAGGAGTACGGCGGCGACACCATGTTCGTCAACGTGGCCGCCAAGCCGGGTATCGGCATCGACGAACTGCTCGAGGCGGTCCTGCTCACCGCCGACGCGTCGCTGGAGCTGACCGCTCCGATCGACGGGCCGGCGCAGGGTGTGGCCATCGAGGCGCACCTGGACAAGGGCCGCGGTGCGGTGGCGACGGTGCTGGTGCAGAAGGGCACCCTGCGGGCGGGCGACTCCATCGTCGCCGGCGGGGCGCACGGCCGGGTTCGGGCGATGCTCGACGAGAACGGCAACCAGGTCGCCGAGGCAGGGCCGGCTCGTCCGGTGCTCGTCCTCGGTCTGACCGCGGTGCCGGGCGCCGGCGACACCTTCCTCGCGGCGGCCGACGACCGTACGGTGCGGCAGATCGCCGAGCAGCGGCAGGCACGGCGGCGGGCGGCGTCCTTCGCCAACTCCCGCGGTCGGGCCACCCTCGAGACGCTCATGGAGCAGCTCAAGGAGGGCGAGAAGACCTCGCTCAACCTGGTGCTCAAGGGCGACGTCTCCGGTTCCGTGGAGGCCCTCGAGGACGCGCTGTTCAACCTCGACATCCCGGAGGAGGTCCAGCTCAGGATCATCCACCGGGGCGTGGGTGCGATCACCGAGAGCGACGTCATGCTCGCGAGCGCCTCGTCCGAGGCGGTCACGATCATCGGCTTCAACGTGCGGGCCGCCAACAAGGTCCGCGAGATCGCCGACCGCGAGGGCGTGGAGATCCGGTACTACACGGTCATCTACCAGGCCATCGAGGAGATCGACGCCGCGCTCAAGGGTCTGCTCAAGCCGGAGTACGAGGAGGTCGAGCTGGGCAGCGCGGAGATCCGCGACGTCTTCCGCTCGTCCAAGATCGGCAACATCTCCGGTTGTATCGTCCGGTCCGGCATCATCCGCCGCAACGCCAAGGCGCGGCTGCTGCGGGACGGGGCGGTCGTGGCGGACAACCTCACGATCAGCTCCCTCAAGCGGTTCAAGGACGACGCGACGGAGGTCCGCGAGGGCTTCGAGTGTGGTCTGACGCTGGGCGGTTTCAACAACGTCCAGGCCGGCGACATCATCGAGACCTTCGAGATGCGGGAGAAGCCGCGCGCCTGATCCGGTGCTGACACAGTGATCAAGGGGTTTACGCCAACTCGGCGTAAACCCCTTGATCATGTCCGGGGATGTCCGTATCGTCCGGAGCGATGTACACGGGAACCGCGGTCTTCGACCTGCTGCTGCCGGGCGACTCACGGTCGCTCAAGGCCAAGAGATCATATGTACGCCCCATCGTGGCGGCGCTGCGCCGATTCGAGGTGTCGGCCGCCGAGGTGGGCGCGTTGGACCTGCACGGCCGAGCCGAGATCGGCGTGGCCGTGGTGGCCGCCGAGGCGGCCCACGTGCGCGAGGTGCTCGACTCCTGTGAGCGCCTGGTGGCCGGGCGCCCCGAGGCCGAACTGCTGTCGGTGCGCCGCCGGTTGCACGGCGAGGACGACTGACGCCCGGGTGGCCGGCGCCACCGGCGGTGCCGCGCGACCGGCCCGGCCGCGCGGGTAGTGTTCGACATGTTGGGCGGTCGGTCCCGGCGGTGCCCTGCGCCGTCGTGCCGGCCGGGAGCAGAACGCCTGGAGGTGGGGGACATGACGGATCCGGCCAAGGTACGCCGGCACGCGGAGCGCATTCGCGAACTGGTCGCGTCGGTGGTGCGGAGCCAGATCAAGGACCCCCGGCTCGGGATGATCACCATCACCGACGCCCGGATCACCGCCGACCTGCGCGACGCCACCGTCTTCTACACCGTGCTCGGTGACGCGGCCGCCCAGGCCAGCACCGCCGCCGCCCTGGAGAGCGCCAAGGGCATGCTGCGCAGCACCGTCGGCAAGGCGCTCGGGCTGCGCCACTCGCCGACCCTGACCTTCGTCCTCGACGACGTGCAGGATCAGGTCAAGCACATCGACGACCTGCTCGCCGCGGCCCGCCAGTCCGACGCCGAGGTGCAGCGGATGGCGGCCCAGGCCAAGTACGCGGGCGAGCCCCAGCCCTACCGGCTCGACGAGGACGAGGACGCCGAGGGCGACCGGGACGACGACGAGGGCACCCCGTCGGCCACGGATCGGCGGTGAGCGGCACCCCGGGCGCGGCCGGCGATCTGCTCACCGGGCCGGCCCGCACCGGCCCGGACGAGTCCGACTGGGCCGCTGCCGTCGCGGCGGTACGCCGGCTGCCGGCCGACGCCCGGGTGCTGCTGATCTGTCACGTCAACCCGGACGGCGACGCGCTGGGCAGCATGCTCGGCTTCGGGCTCGGGCTGCGCCGGCTCGGCGTACGGCACCTCCAGGCGACCTTCCCCGGGCCGCCCGAGGTGCCCGAGCCGTTCCGCTGGCTGCCGGGGCTCGACCTGCTGGTGCCGTCGACCGGGGCGTACCGGGATCCGGACCTGGTGGTCTGCTTCGACGCGGCGAGCGAGTCCCGGCTGGGTGAGCTGGTCGACCGCCTCGACACCGCCGGCGAGGCGCTGGTCCTCGATCACCACGCCTCCAACACCCGGTTCGGCCGGGTGCACCTGGTCGATCCGGCGGCCGCGGCCACCTCGGTCGTCGTCGACGAGCTGCTCACCCGGCTCGACGTGCCGCTGGACGCGGAGATCGCCCAGTGCCTCTACGTCGCGTTGACCACCGACACCGGGTCGTTCCGGTTCGAGGCCACGACCCCCGCCGTGCACCAGTTCGCGGCCCGGCTGCTGGCCACCGGCATCCGCCCGGGGGACATCTCCCGCCAGGTCTTCGACACCCGGCCGTTCGGCGCCGTCCGGCTCTTCGGCGAGGTGCTGGGCCGGGCCCGCCTGGAGCCGTCGGCCGCCGCCGGCTACGGACTGGTCTGGACGTACGCGACCCAGGACGACCTGGCCCGGCACGACCAGCGCCCGTACGTGCTGGAGGCGCTGATCGACTCCGTGCGGTGCACCGCCGAGGCCGACGTGGCCTGCGTGCTCAAGCAGGTCGGCCCGGCCGAGTGGGCCGTGTCGATGCGCAGCAAGGGCGCGGTGGACGTGAGCGCCGTGGCGGTGGCGCTGGGCGGCGGCGGCCACCGGTTCGCCGCCGGGTTCACCGGGGCGGGCAGCGTTGAGGACGTGGTGGGCTCCATCCGGGCCGAGCTGGACGGCGCGCTGATCGCCCGCTGATCTCGGCGCGCCCCGAAGTGTGTTGGTCTTCCCGCGCTGTGTGAGCGCGGGGAGAATCGGAGGATGGAGCAGCCCCCCGAGCTCACCGTCGACCTGCCGCGCGCCTGGGACCGTCCGGTGGTCACGGTTCCGGTGCTGGCCTGCCTCTCCCTGGTCGGTGGGCAGCTGGCGTCCTTCTCGACCCAGGCCAACCTGTGGACCCTGGGCACCGGCGGCGCGCTGATCTGGCTCGGCCTGGGCAACCGGGTGCCCCGCCGGCCGGCGCCGCACCGGCTCGGGCGGGGCGCGCTCTGGTGGATACTGCCGGCAGCCGTCTTCGGCGTCCTCGAGGCCGCCACCTTCGTGCTGTCGGTCGGCAACGAGTTCCCCACCTTCTCCCGGCTCGCGGACCCGCTGCTCGCCGACGAGCTGGTCCGCTCCGCCGCGTGGTTCGGCTGGCTGGCCGCGTTCTGGGGGCTGGTCCGGCGATGATGCGCACCCTGGCCGTCACCGGCTTCCTGACCGCCCTGCTGCTCTTCGCCGCCGTCGAGTGGGCCTCCCGCCGCCCGGGCTCCCGGGTGCCGTCGCTCGGCGACGTCTGCGCGTACGTGATGCGGTACGAGGTCGGGCCGGTCCCGGTGGGCCGGATCGGCGTGTTCGGCTTCTGGTGGTGGCTGGGTTGGCACTTCCTGGCCCGGTGAGCTCCCCGTTTGCGATCTCGTCCGAATGGCGGGAACTGTGGGCAGCATGTGGAACTGAACGTTAATTTGGGAAACGACCGGGCGCCGCGCCGCGACGCAGGTCGTGGGCGGTGGTGCCACACCCGGCGCCGCCTCCTTCCAGGGTCAGACCGACCCGGGCTCACGCTGCCAGGCGAGCCGCTCCGGTGATCCCGGACCGCCGCCGGGCGCTCAGCAGAACCGCCCGTAGGGCCGCCGTCCCCCGGTGGTCCGAACCCTGGAAGGGAACTCCCATGCCGACCAAGCCCAAGCCCGAGACCACCGACGAGGCGCGCGAGCAGATGCGGCGCGCCCTGCAGACCTCGATGGACACCCGTCAGTGACGCAGCCCGACCGGCGGTGACGCCGCCGACGTCCCGCGTCGCCGCCGTCACCGCCTCTCGACCCTGTTCTCCGGCCCGGCCGCCACCTGGCCCATCGGGTCCGCCCCGCCCGGCTCGACGCTGTCGGGTACGCCCGGCCTGTTCTGCCCGGCCCGCCGTCCGCCCGCCTGGCGAAGGCCGCAGCCTCCCGCATCCGAGCGGTCGGGGTCCCCGCCGTCCCGGCCCCTGACCGGTACCGTCGCCCGGTGCGTCGCATCCTGATCGTCGGCAGTTCGGGTGCCGGCAAGAGCACTCTCGCCCGGGCGGTCGCCGGCCGGCTCGACCTGCCGCTGATCCACCTCGACCGGCACTACTGGCGACCCGGCTGGATTCCCGCCGACGACGCGGCCTTCCGCGCCCAGGTCGCCGCGCTCGCCGCCGGCGAGCGCTGGGTGATGGACGGCAACTACGGCAGCACGCTGGATCTCCGCCTGCCCCGCGCCGACCTGTTGGTGCTGGTCGACCTGCCCTGGCCGCTCTGCCTCGCCCGGGTCGTCCGCCGCCGCTGGGACCGCCGCGCCGCCGACCGCCCCGACCTGCCCGCCGGCTGCCCCGAACGGCTCGACCTGGGCTTCCTGCGCTACGTCTGGCGCTATCCCGGCCGCTCCCGGCCCCGGGTGTTTGCCGCGGTCGCCGCCCACGCACCGGAATTGCCGGTCGTCCGGCTGCCCAGCCGCCGCCAGGTTCGCCGCTGGCTCGACGCCCTCCCCTCCCGCTGAGCCACCCCGTGCCCTTCCGCCCGTCCGTCCGGCGGGTCGGCTCCGGTGCGTTGATCGGCACGAATGCGGCGTGTCGCGGTGTTCTTGAGCGGTGACACCGCGACACGCCGCATCTGGAGTGGATCACTCGGCCGTGCCCAGGGCCGAAGCCGAGGGACCGCCGCCGGCCGGCGGCGGTCGGCCTGCTGGTCGCGAGCCCCCTCGACCTCCGTGGCGTCCGGCCCACCGGGTCTGCCCTCCCCGCGATGTCCACCGGCCGAGCTGTCCGCGTCAGTCGAGCTGCCCGTGCCGCGGCGGGCCGCCAGGCCGGAAAGGAGCGACCCGAAGCCGCCGTAGGCGTAAGCGCTGATAGGTCTTGCGATCCTTACCTCCGCCGTGCCAGGATCGGCGGCGATGAGTCAGACCGCCACCGCCATCGCGCCGCCGCGCCGGATCGCCGCCCTCGCCCTGCCCGCGCTGGTGGTGCTCGCCGCCGAACCGCTCTACGTGCTGGTCGACACGGCCGTGGTCGGGCACCTCGGCCGGGTGCCGCTCGCCGCGCTGGCCGTCGGCGGCACCGTGATGACCCTCACCGCCTGGCTGGGCACCGTGCTCGCGTACGGGATCACCGGACGGGCGGCCCGGCGGTTCGGTTCGGGCGACCGGGCGGCGGCGGTGGCCGAGGGCGTGCAGGCGTCCTGGCTCGCCCTCGGGGTGGGCGTGCTCGTCGCGCTCGTCATGCAGGTCGGCGGCGGGGCGCTGGCGCGTACCCTCGCCGGGGGTGGTGACGACGTGGCCGGCGCGGCCGCGCAGTGGCTGCGGATCGCGGCGCTCGGCGCGCCCGGGCTGCTCCTCGCCGCCGCCGGCAACGGCTGGTTGCGCGGCATCCAGGACACCCGCCGCCCGCTGGTCTTCGTGCTCGCGCCCAACCTGCTCTCCGCGCTGCTCTGCCCGCTGCTGGTGTACCCGGCCGGGCTCGGGTTGGCCGGCTCGGCGGTGGCCAACGCCGTCGCCCAGACCGTCTCCGGCGCGCTCTTCGCCGCGGCGCTGGTCCGCGAGCGGGTCTCCCTGCGGCCCCAGCCCCGGCTGATCCGGCAGCAGCTGGCGCTCAGCCGCGACCTGCTGGTCCGGGGCGTCGCGTTCCAGGCCAGCTTCCTCTCCGCCACCGCGGTCGCCGCACGGTTCGGCGCCGCCGCCGTCGGCGCCCACCAGATCGCCCTGCAACTGTGGTTCTTCACCGCGCTGGTGCTCGACGCCCTCGCCATCGCGGCCCAGGCGCTGATCGGCGCCGCGCTCGGGGCCGGCGACGCCGCCGGGGCGCGGGCCCTCGCCCGCCGGTTCGCGCTGCTCGGCGGCGTTGCCGGCATCGGCTTCGCGGTGCTGATCGCCGCCGGGGCCGGCGTGGTGCCGTCCTGGTTCAGCTCCGATCCGCAGGTACGCGAGCAGGCCATGGTGGCCTGGCCCTGGTTCGTGGCGATGCAGCCGCTGGCCGGCGTGGTCTTCGCCCTCGACGGCGTGCTCATCGGCGCCGGGGACGTGCGCTACCTGCGCAACCTGACCATCGTCGCGGCGCTCGGCGGCTTCCTGCCGGCGATCTGGCTCGCCCACGGGCTCGACCTGGGGCTCGGCGGGATCTGGGCCGGGCTGACCCTGTTCATCGTGATCCGGCTGGTCGCGCTGCTGCTGCGGCTGCGCTCGGGTGGGTGGGCGGTGACCGGCGCGGTCCGCTGACCCGGCGGGCCCGGATGCGGTGCCGCGCGGCGGGACGCCGATCGAACGGCCGGCCTCGCGACCCGCGGGGCGGACGAGGTCGGCTCAGAGGATGCCCTCGCGCATCCTGCCGAACAGGTAGGCGGCGCCCGCGACGAGCACCGTGGCGACGGCCGCGACGAACACGAACGACACGACCGCCGAGAGCACCGGGTGCCGCTCGCTGAACCGGGTGTGCTCCCGCCACCGCCACACCGCGCGCCGCAGCTCGCGCAGCACCGGCGTCCGGTCGACCAGCTCGGAGAGCAGCCGGCCCGGGGTGCGGCGGGGCGGCTCGGGGTTGCGCATCCACTCCGGCAGGTCGACCCGGGCGCGGTGCTCGTGGGAGGGCGGGTTGCTATCGGGACTCCGGAGACGGTAGGGATGCGAGGGGCATTGTGCCGTGCGGTGACGGCGCCGGTGACCCCGTCTGGCAGGCTTGGCGGTCGTGAGCGGTGACGGGCTGATCGTGGTGGACAAGCCGGGCGGCATGACGTCGCACGACGTGGTGGCGCGGATCCGCCGGCTGGCGCGGACCCGGCGGGTGGGGCACGGCGGCACGCTCGACCCGATGGCCACCGGCGTGCTGGTGATCGGGGTGGGCCGGGCGACCCGGCTGCTGACGTACGTGATCGGCGCCGGCAAGAGCTACACCGCCACGGTGCGGCTCGGGCAGGCCACCGTCACCGACGACGCCGAGGGTGACGTGATCGCCACCACCCCGGCCGGCCAGCTCACCGACGAGGCGGTCCGGGCGGCGTTCGCCGCGCTCGCCGGCGAGGTCGACCAGGTGCCCAGCGCGGTCAGCGCCATCAAGGTCAACGGCCAGCGCGCCTACAAGCGGGTCCGCGAGGGCGAGAGCGTCGAGCTGCCCGCCCGGCGGGTCACCATCTCCCGCCTCGACGTGCTGGCCGTCCGCCGGGACGCCCCCGACGTGCTGGACGTGGACATCGACGTGACCTGCTCGTCCGGGACGTACATCCGGGCCATCGCGCGGGACGCGGGCCTGGCGCTCCGGGTGGGTGGGCACCTCACCGCGCTGCGGCGTACCGCGGTGGGCGGCTTCCGCCTGACCGAGGCCGCCACCCTCGAAGAGTTGGAGCAGCGCGCGCCCGAGGTGGTCAACCTGCCGCTCGACGCGGCCGCCGACCGGTTCTTCCCGCGTCGGGAGGCCAGCGCCGACGAGGCGAAGGTGCTCTCCCACGGCGGGCCGCTCGACGCGGCCGGCATCGTCGGGCCGTACGCGGTCTTCGGTCCCGACGGCGGCCTGATCGCTATCGTCAGCGAGCGGGACGGCCGGGCCCGCGCGGAGATCGTGCTCGCCCCGGCCTGACGGCGGGGCGTGGGTCCGCCGGCCGGCGGTGGTCGGGCAGAGCGGCGGGAATGCAGGGGAGGGGCCGACTAGTGCGTGACTTCCTGTCTAGAGTTGTGTATAGCTAGCTGATATGGGCAGGCTGTATCGGATTGGTGAGTTCGCGGAGCGTATCGGGCGGTCCGTCAGCACTGTCCGCCGCTGGGAGTCCGAGGGGCGCCTGGTGGCCAAGCGCAGCCCGTCTGGGCAGCGGTACTTCGACGACTGCGACGTTCGGAAGGTCCTGCGACCTGGCGTTGTTGAACATGCCCGGCGGATCGTCGTCTATTGCCGGGTGTCGTCACCGGGTCAGAAGAACGACCTCGCTTCGCAGGTCGCGGCCATGGAGCAGTTCTGCCTTGCCCGTGGATTGGCGGTGGATGAGTGGGTGTCGGAGATCGGCGGCGGCATGAACCTGCGTCGCGAGAAGCTCGTCGCGCTGATGGACGCGGTGGACCGCGGTGAAATCGGCACGATCGTGGTGGCGCACTGGGACCGGCTGGCCAGGTTCGGGTTCGACTTCCTGGAGCATGTCGCGAACCGCAACGGCTGCGAGATCGTCGTGGCGAACCAGGAGTCGCTGTCGCCGCGGCAGGAGCTTGTTGAGGATCTACTGGCGATTGTGCGCACGTTCTCGTGCCGCGTTGACGGCCTGCGCCGCTACGAGAAGACCCTCAGGGACGAGTTGTCGGGCGGTGGCCGGTGAAGGTTACCCGGATCGCGTACTCGGCTCGCCTCAATCCGGGCAAGTATGTCGCTCTGTTGGAGCAGGCGCGGCGTCTTGGTCGGGTCAGGTCCGAGGTGTGGCAGCGGTTCGGCTCCGTCGCCGGGGCGGGGCTGCGGGACCGGCAGGTCCGCGATCAGTGGCTGGCCGACGGTGACGCACGGCGGTTCGGGGTGCCGGCGAACGCGTGGAAGGAAACCCTCCGCGATGCGATGGCCGACATCGCCGCGAACCGGGAGGCCGCGAAGGTCCAGGTCCGTCGTGCGGTCGCCCGACGCACTGCCGATCCGGTCGACCGGAAGCGGTTGTTCAGCCTGTTGAAGGCCGACCGGTGGGCCGAGGACCCCTACCTGTCCCGACTGATGCGCAGGCACTGGCGGCGGGGCAAGAACCACACCCGTGATCAGATCATCGTCCGCGCCGACAAAGTCCGTACCCATACCTTTGTCGACGGTAGGAAGGTGTGGCTTGCCGTCCCCGGCCTTGAACCGCGTAAGCCGATCATGGTGCCGCTGTCCACGACCATCGCCCCGTCGGGAACGCTGCGGCTGATCCTGCGTGGCGGCCGGGTCGAGGCCCACTACCAGGTCGACGCCGCGGACCTGCCGTCGTCGCAGCGGCCGTGCGGTGACCGGGAGATCGGTGTCGACAAGGGCTACACCGAAGCGCTGACCGATTCCGACGGCGACCGCCACGGCAGCAACCTCGGCGCGTTCCTGACCGCCGAGTCGGACCGACTGAAGGAGCGCAACCGGCGTCGAGCGAAACTTCGCTCGATCGCGAACAACGCCGCCCTACGCGCCGACCACGCCAAAGCCGCCCGGATCAAGGCGAACAACCTCGGCAACCGCAAGCGGGACCGGCAGGCCGCCCGGCACCGTGCCCAGATCCGGACGGAGATCTTCACCGCCGTCCACGCCGTGCTTGACAAGGCCAAGGCCGTCGTGGCTGAAGATCTCACCACAACCTTCGCCGGGCGCAGGAAGCTCGGTAAGAACATGAACCGGCGCCTCGCCGCGTGGACGAAAGGTGTCACCGCCGAGGCGCTGCAGAACGTGTCGGAGCGCAGAGGTTCTGCGCTCGTGCTGGTCAATGCCGCCTACACGTCACAAGCCTGTCCCCGGTGCGGTGGCCTCGGCCGCCGTGACGGGGATCGGCTTCACTGCACCCGGTGCGGGGTCGTGTGGCAGGCGGACCATGCCGCCGCGATCAACGTCCTGCGCAGACACGGTGACCCCGACATCACCCTCCACACCACCCACAAACGGGTGAAGGAGATCTTGCAGGCGCGGACCGATCGCCACCGGATCAGACTGCCGATCCAGGACTCCAGCCGGGCTGTCAACGGCGGAGAGCGAACCATCCGACCACACTCACCCCTGCACACGGGTGAGCTATGAAAAGGAAGCAGGAATGGCATGCAGCGGTGGCGGGGGTACGACGCGGCGCCCGGTGGCTGGGGGCGTTCGGTCGTCACCATCGGCGTCTTCGACGGCGTGCACAAGGGGCACCAGGCGACCATCGGACACGCCGTTGCCCGGGCCCGGGAGCTGGGCCTGAAGTCGGTGGTGGTCACCTTCGACCCGCACCCGGCGGAGGTGGTCCGCCCGGGCTCGCACCCCGCCGTGCTCACCGAGCCCGCCCGCAAGGCGGAACTGATCGAGGCCCTCGGCGTCGACGTGCTCTGCGTGGTGCCGTTCACCCCGGAGTTCTCCCGGCTGCCGGCGGAGGCGTTCGTGCACGACGTCCTGGTCGAGCACCTGCACGCCGCGCTGGTGGTGGTGGGGGACAACTTCCGGTTCGGGCACCGGGCGGCCGGCGACGTGGCGCTGCTGACCCGGCTCGGCCGCACCTTCGGCTTCGGGGTGGAGGGCGCGCCGCTGGTGGCCGAGGCGGGCACCGTCTTCTCCTCGACGTACATCCGCTCCTGCGTCGACGCGGGCGACGTGGCCGCCGCGGCCGCCGCGCTGGGCCGCCCGCACCGGCTGGAGGGGGTGGTGGTCCGGGGCGACCAGCGCGGACGTGAGCTGGGTTACCCCACCGCCAACCTGCTCCGCCACCGGTACGCGGCGGTCCCCGCCGACGGGGTGTACGCCGCCCGGCTGGTGCGTCGGGGACAGCGGGAGCCCCTGGCGGCGGCGGTGTCGATCGGCACCAACCCGACCTTCTCCGGCCGGGAGCGGCGGGTGGAGGCGTACGCGCTGGACTTCTCCGGCGACCTGTACGGCGAGCGGCTGGCCCTGGACTTCGTCGCGCACCTGCGGGAGCAGCGCCGGTACGACGGCATCGAGCCCCTCGTGGCGCAGATCGCCGAGGACGTCGAGCGGACCCGCCGGGCGATCGGCTGAGCGCGCCGCGGGCGGCTTTGCCGACCTTGACCGGATGGGACCGGGCCGGACTGGTAGTCTGGCGGGGACGTCGGCTGACCGACGTGGGGCCTCGCGTGCCTGCACGACGCCGCGGGTGCGAGGTACCGGTCCGTTCCGGTCTCCTGACCGGTTCGACGGACACCAGTGATCAACCCACCGAAACAGGGAGAACATGGCGCTCGACCAGGAAGCCAAGGCCACGATCCGTGCGGAGTACGCGACCGCCGAGGGCGACACCGGTTCGCCGGAGGTGCAGGTCGCGGTCCTCACCAAGCGGATCGCCGAGCTGACCGAGCACCTGAAGGTGCACAAGCACGACCACCACAGCCGCCGCGGGCTGCTGCTGCTGGTCGGCCGGCGCCGTCGGCTGCTCAACTACGTCCAGAAGAAGGACATCAACCGCTACCGGTCGCTCATCGAGCGACTCGGTCTGCGCCGGTGACGTGACGGGGGAGTGGCCTGAGGCCGCTCCCCCGTTCCGGTACCACTGAAGAACAGGGCCGCGCGACCACCCGAGAGGGAGCCGGTCAGCGTACCGGTCTCCGGTAGTGGCCTCCGGGCATCCCGGCATCACGCCGGTCACCCGGGCGCTTCGATCGAAGACCGGCCGTCTGAGCAGCTCCCGTGTCGTGGGCCCCCGACGCGAAGGAGCACGACAGCACCATGACCGAGACCAACCTCGGCACCGAATCCCGTACCGCTGTGATCGACAACGGGTCCTTCGGCACCCGTGAGATCACCTTCTCCACCGGCCGGCTGGCCCGTCAGGCCGCCGGTTCGGTCGTCGCCCAGCTGGGCGAGACCGTGGTCCTCTCCGCCACCACGGCCGGCAAGCAGCCGAAGGAGCAGTTCGACTTCTTCCCGCTGACCGTCGACGTCGAAGAGCGGATGTACGCCGCGGGCCGGATCCCCGGCTCGTTCTTCCGTCGCGAGGGACGCCCCAGCGAGGACGCGATCCTCACCTGCCGGCTGATCGACCGGCCGCTGCGCCCGTCGTTCGTCAAGGGCCTGCGCAACGAGGTCCAGGTCGTCGAGACCGTCCTCGCGCTCGACCCGCAGCACCCGTACGACGTCGTGGCGATCAACGCCGCCTCGATGTCGACCAAGCTCTCCGGCCTGCCGTTCTCCGGCCCGATCGGGGCCACCCGGATGGCGCACGTCGACGGCCAGTGGGTCGCCTTCCCGACCATCGACGAGCTGGCCCGGGCCACCTTCGACATGGTGGTGGCCGGCCGCGCGCTGCCCGACGGCGACGTCGCGATCATGATGGTCGAGGCCGAGGCCACCGAGCACACCGTGGCGCTGGTCGCCGGCGGTGCCCCGGCCCCGACCGAGGAGGTCGTGGCCAGCGGCCTGGAGGCCGCCAAGCCGGCCATCCGCGAGCTGTGCCGGGCGCAGAGCGAGCTGGCCGAGGTGGCCGCCAAGCCGGTCGCCGAGTTCCCGGTCTTCCTGGACTACCAGGACGACGTGTACGCGGCGGTGGCCGAGGTGGCCCGCGCCGACGTGGCGGAGGCGCTCACCATCGCCGGCAAGGCCGCCCGTGAGGAGGCCCTGGACCGGGTCAAGGCCCGGGTCGCCGAGGAGCTCGGCGGTCGCTTCGAGGGCCGGGAGAAGGAGCTCAGCGCCGCCTTCCGGTCGCTGACCAAGTCCGAGGTCCGCAACCGGGTGCTGCGCGAGCAGATCCGCATCGACGGCCGCGGCCCGCGCGACATCCGCCCGCTGACCGCCGAGGTCGGCGTGCTGCCCCGGGTGCACGGCTCGGCGCTGTTCGAGCGGGGCGAGACCCAGATCCTGGGCGTCACCACGCTGAACATGCTGCGCATGGAGCAGTCGCTGGACACCCTCTCCCCGGAGAAGTCCAAGCGCTACATGCACAACTACAACTTCCCGCCGTACTCGACCGGTGAGACCGGCCGGGTCGGTTCGCCGAAGCGGCGCGAGATCGGCCACGGCGCGCTCGCCGAGCGGGCGCTGATCCCGGTGCTGCCGGCGCGCGAGGAGTTCCCGTACGCCATCCGGCAGGTCTCCGAGGCGCTCGGCTCCAACGGCTCCACCTCGATGGGTTCGGTCTGCGCCTCGACGCTGGGCCTGCTGTCGGCCGGTGTGCCGCTGAAGGCGCCGGTCGCCGGCATCGCCATGGGCCTCATCTCCGACGAGGTCGAGGGCAAGACCCAGTACGTGACGCTGACCGACATCCTCGGCGCCGAGGACGCGTTCGGTGACATGGACTTCAAGGTCGCCGGCACCCGGGACTTCGTCACCGCGCTGCAGCTCGACACCAAGCTCGACGGCATCCCGTCGGACGTGCTGGCCGCCGCGCTCCAGCAGGCGCACGAGGCCCGACAGACGATCCTCGACGTCATGCAGGCGGCGATCGAGGCTCCGGCCGAGATGTCGGACTACGCGCCGCGGGTCACCACGGTCAAGATCCCGGTCGACAAGATCGGCATGGTGATCGGCCCGAAGGGCCAGACCATCAACGCCATCCAGGACGAGACCGGCGCCGAGATCTCCATCGAGGACGACGGCACGATCTACGTCGGCGCGACCAACGGCCCGTCGGCCCAGGCCGCGGTGGACCGGATCAACGGCATCGCCAACCCGACCCTGCCGAAGGTGGGGGAGCGGTTCCTCGGCACGGTGGTCAAGACGGCCGCGTTCGGCGCGTTCGTCTCGCTGCTGCCGGGCCGCGACGGCCTGCTGCACATCTCCAAGGTGGGCGACGGCAAGCGGGTCGAGAAGGTCGAGGACTTCCTCAACGTCGGCGACAGGGTCGAGGTCGAGATCGCGGACATCGACGCCCGCGGCAAGATCTACCTGGACAAGGTCCGCCCGGAGGGCGCCGAGGCGCCGGCCGCCGGCCAGGCCGCCGGTGGCGAGCGTCCGGCCGGCCGGGGCGGCGACCGCGGCGGTGACCGTGGCCCGCGCGACCGTGGCGACCGGGGTGGCGACCGGGGTGGTCGTGCCCCGGAGCGCGGCGACCGGCCCCAGGGCGGCGGCGAGGGTGGCGAGGGCGGCGAGGGCGGCGAGCGCCCGCGTCGCCGGACCCGGCACAGCTGACCCACCGCGCCACAGCACCACCCACCCCTCGTCAACTGAGAGCAGGTTTCCGTGAGTCGGGCCCAGCGTTCGTCTTTTCCTGCGGCTCGACGGGGGGTGGGGCAGTCCGGAGCCGTCCGGCACGCCACCGGGACGCAACCCGGTCGCGCGGGGTCGGGCCGGGCGGTCACCCGCACGCTGAGTGACGACCCGCTGGGCGGCACGGTACGCCGTACCGTGCTGCCCAGCGGGTTGCGTGTGCTCACCGAGGCGATCCCGGCGATGCGCAGCGTCTCGTTCGGCATCTGGGTGGCGGTCGGCTCGCGGGACGAGACCGGCCCGCAGGCCGGCGCGGCGCACTTCCTGGAGCACCTGCTCTTCAAGGGCACCCACAAGCGCGGCGCGCTGGAGATCTCCTCGGCGATCGAGGCGGTGGGCGGCGAGACCAACGCCTTCACCACCAAGGAATACACCTGCTACTACGCCCGCGTGCTGGACGAGGACCTGCCGCTGGCGATCGACGTCATGTGCGACCTGGTGGCCGACTCGGTGCTCGAGGCGGCCGACGTGGAGACCGAGCGCGGCGTCATCCTCGAAGAGATCGCCATGCACGACGACGAGCCCGGCGACGAGGTGCACGACCTCTTCGCCCGCGCCGTCTACGGCGACCACCCCCTGGGCCGGCTCATCTCCGGCACCGAGGAGACGGTCACCCCGATGACCCGGCGGCAGATCCACAGCTTCTACCGGCGCCGGTACACCGCGCCGCAGATCGTCATCGCCGCCGCCGGCAACCTGGACCACGCCACCGTGGTCAAGCTGGTCCGCCAGGCCCTGCGCGGCACCCCGCTGGACACCGACCCGGCGACCCCGGCTCCGCACCGGCCGGCCACCCCGGCGGTACGCACCAGGCCGGCCGCCACCCTGGTGGAGCCGAAGGAGTCCGAGCAGGCGCACGTCATCCTCGGCTGCCCCGGCATCGACCGCCTCGACGAGCGGCGCTTCGCCCTCGGCGTGCTCAACAACGTCCTCGGCGGCGGCATGTCCAGCCGGCTGTTCCAGGAGATCCGCGAGCAGCGTGGCCTGGCCTACTCGGTCTACTCGTACGCCAGCCAGTACGCCGACAGCGGCCTCTTCGCCGTCTACGCCGGCTGCGCGCCGGGCAAGGTGGACGAGGTGCTGGCGCTGACCCGCGCCGAGCTGGCCCGGGTGGCCGCCGAGGGGATCAGCGAGGCCGAGCTGGCCCGGGGCAAGGGCATGAGCAAGGGATCGTTCGTGCTGGGCCTGGAGGACACCGGCTCGCGGATGAGCCGGCTGGCCAAGGGGGAGCTGCTCTACGGCGACCTGATGCCGGTGGACGAGCTGCTCACCCGGGTCGACGCGGTCACCCTGGCGGACGTGAACGCGCTCGCCGCCGAGCTGCTGAGCCGGCCGATGTCCCTGGCTGTGGTCGGCCCGTTCGGCGAGCACGACTTCTCCGCCTGACCCGCCTGGCCGGCGGTGCCGGCGTGCGCGCCGGGTCCGCCGCGCGTGGGTCACCGTCGTCCCGTGGGACGTGGGTGGTCCCGGCGGGTGACCGCGTCCCGATTGGGATAGGTTGTGCCCCGTGACTGACGAGCAGGAGAAGGGCCTGGACGAGCCGATCCGGGTCGGCGTGCTGGGTGCCCGGGGCCGGATGGGCGTCGAGGTGTGCAAGGCGGTCGACGCGGCCTCCGACATGGACCTGGTGGCGATGGTCGACCAGGGCGACTGGCTGTTCAACGCCTCCGACGCGGGCGCCGAGGTGGTCGTCGACTTCACCACGCCGGACGTCGTCATGGACAACCTGCACTGGTGCATCGACCAGGGCATCAGCGCGGTGGTCGGCACCACCGGCTTCACCGAGCAGCGGATCGAGCGGGTGCGCGGTTGGCTGGAGCGCAAGCCGGGCGTCGGCGTGGTGATCGCCCCGAACTTCGGGATCGGCGCGGTGCTGATGATGCAGTTCGCCGCGCGGGCCGCCCGGCACTTCGAGTCCGTCGAGATCATCGAGCAGCACCACCCGCGCAAGCTCGACGCCCCCAGCGGCACCGCCACCCACACCGCCCGCCGGATCGCCCAGGCGCGCGCCGACGCCGGCCTCGGCCCGTCGCCGGACGCCACCTCCGACGAGGTGCCGGGTGCGCGCGGCGCCGACATCGACGGGGTACGCGTGCACGCCGTGCGGGCCACCGGGCTGGTCGCCCACCAGGAGGTGCTCTTCGGCACCACCGGTGAGACGCTGACCATCCGGCACGACTCGTACGACCGGGCCTCGTTCATGCCCGGCGTGCTGCTGGCCGTCCGCGCGGTGCGTACCCGCCCGGGCCTGACCATCGGCCTGGACTCGCTGCTCGACTGAGCGTCCTCCCGGCCGGCCCGCGCCGCGGGCCGGCCGTCGCGCCGGCAGGTGCGCAACGGCGGTCAAGCGCGCCGGCCACCCTCGAATGCCGGTCGAGGCTCGCCCGGCCGTGGCCTGGGCGACGGGCCGGGTGAGCACGACCGGCTGGTGCGGCACGGGGCGAAACGGCTCGTCACCGGGTCCGGCCGGGACCTAGGCTGACCGTCATGATCGATTCAGGGCTGCGCGACCGGGCCGGACGTCACATCACGCTGCGGCCGGTCGACGACCACAACTGGCGGGATGTCGCCGACGTGGCGCCCCGCGACGACCAGCGCGCCTGGGTACCCGCCCTGGCCGCCCGTTACCTGGTGCTGACCATGCGCTCCGACGTGTGGACCTCGCTGGCCGTCTACGCCGACGAGACGGTGGTCGGACACGCCATGTGGGGTGTCGACGACGACGGCTCCCGCTGGATCGGCGGCATGGTGATCGCCGCCGGCGAACAGGACCGGGGCGTCGGGCGGGCCACCGTCCGCACCCTGGCCGACTGGCTCGCCGCGCAGGACGGCGGCAGCGTGGTCCGCCTCTCGTACCACCCCGACAACACCCCGGCGGCCCGCCTCTACACCGCCCTCGGCTTCGCCCCGACCGGTGCGGTGGAGGATGACGAACTGGTCGCCGAGCTCACCTCCTGACCCCGTCGGCCACGAGGTCGGCGGCGCGCGCCGCCGACCTCAGGACCGGTCCGGTCACGCCTGGACGGCGGAGTCGGGCGCGTGACGGGGGGACGGGACGGTGGGGGTCAGGGTGAGGGTCGGCGGGAGGTTGGCGAGGGTGGCCTGGCCGGTGGCGTCGACGTGGACGTCGACGCGGGCGCCGGCGACGCGCAGGCCCTGGACGGAGACGGCGCCCAGCTCCGGGCCGGCCAGGGGGCGGAGGGCGACCCGACCGTTCGGCACGTCCGGGTGCAGCCCGGTCGCGGCGTGCAGCAGCAGCACCGCGGCCGCCGCCGACCAGGCCTGCGGGCGGCAGGCCGCCGGGTAGGGGACCGGCCGGCCGAGCAGCGTACGGTCGTCGCCGCCGTAGAGCTCGGGCAGCCTTTGGTCGAACGCCTCCGCCGCACCGAGCAGCCCTTCCGCCAGGCCCAGCGCGGCCTCCCGGAAACCGGCCCGGGCCAGCCCGGCGAGCACGATCGCTGTGTCGTGCGCCCAGATCGACCCGCAGTGGTACGACAGCGGGCTGAACCCGGCGTCGCCGGTGGACATGGTGCGCAGCCCGAACCCGCCGGCCAGCGCGTCCCCGGTGAGCAGGCGGGCGACCTGCGCCTCCTCCTCGCCGGAGAGCAGGCCGGTGCCGAGCAGGTGGCCGATGTTGCTGGTCAGCGAGTCGACGGGGCGCTTGTCCCGGTCCAGCGCCAGCGCCGGGTGCGGGCCGTGCGGGCCGTCCACCCAGAAGGCGGCGCGGAACCGGGTGGCGAGTGCGTCGGCGTACCCGCGCCAGCGGTCGGCGCCCGGGCGGCCGAACGCGTCGAGCAGGTCCGCCCCGCCGACGGCCGCCTGGTACGCGTACCCCTGCACCTCGGCCAGCACGATCGGCGGCGTGGCGAGCCGGCCGTCGCGGAACCGGACGGCGTCCCCGGAGTCCTTCCAACCCTGGTTGGTCAGGCCGTGCCCGGTGGTGTCGACGTACTCGACCAGGCCGTCGCCGTCGGCGTCGGCGTGCCCGTCGAGCCAGCCGAGCGCCGCCTCCAGGTGCGGCAGCAGCGGCTCGATCTGGTCGGCGGGCAGTCCCCAGCGCCAGGCGTCGTGCAGCAGCGCCACCCAGAGCATGGTGGCGTCGACCGTCCCGTAGTAGGCCGGCGGCAGCCGCAGCCCCTCGCCGAGCATGGCGAACTCGTGCCGGCGCAGCTCGTGCAGGATCTTGCCGGGCGCCTCGCCGGTGGCCGGGTCGAGCCGGGCGCCCTGCCGGCGGGCGAGCACCCGCAGCGTCCCGGCGGCCAGTTCGGTGCCGAGCGGCAGCATCATCCGCGCCGCCCAGAGACTGTCCCGGCCGAACAGGGTGAGGAACCAGGGCACCCCGGCGCCGAGGAAGACGTCGGCGGGCGCGGCGGGTTCGGCCAGGCGCAGCCCACGCAGGTCGTCCAGGGACCGGTCGAGCAGGCGGACCAGCCGCCGGTCGTCGGCCCGGACCACCGGCCGGGACCAGTTCGGCTCCCCGGTCGGGGCGGTCACCACGGCCCGGGGATCGGCGACCCGCAGCCGCCAGCGCAGCGTCGCGGTCCCGCCGGGGCCGAGGTCGACCGGCCAGGACAACCGGGGCGTGGTGGCCCGGCCGGTGTCCACCCGGGCGCCCTCGCCGGTGACGGTCACCGTGATGCCGTCGGCGGCCCAGCGCACGCCACCCGGCTGCCCGGTCCGGGCCTCGATCGGCGTGGCCGCGCCGCCGGACTTGACCACCTCGATCGGGGCCAGGTCGCAGCCGAGGTCGACGCTGACCGTGGCCCGCACCGGCACGGCGGCCGTCGAGACGAGGTGGATCTCCTCGTCGACGCCGTGCGGGCCGGCCCGGCGGGCCCGTTCCACCCGCACGGTGGGGTCCGCGCCGGGGTCGCCGAGCCAGCGGGCGAGGCCGACGAAGCGCGCGCCGTGCGGGCCGTCGGGGCCGTGGGCCAGCGCCTCCGGTTCCTGGTCGTCGATCCGCAGCTCCGCCCGGGACAGCACCCGGGCGTCGGCGTGGAAGACCCCCTGGACGCCGGCCGGGCGGATCTGCCCGGCCCGGTCGCCCAGCGCGCTGGTCGGGGCGAGGACCACCCCGACCAGCTCGTGCAGCAGGGGTTGCAGCTGGCGTTCGGTCACGGTTGCGGCTCCAGGTCCTGAGGGGGTGGACGAACTCTTGACAAGCCGTCCGGGGCGGTGCAAAGTGCGAAACATTCCAGAAACTTGAACGATCTAATCCTGCCGTATCCGAATTGGATCGTTCAAGACGGCGAGAGGCATGAAGTGTCTGAGAAGGTGACCATCGCGACGGTGGCCCGGCACGCGCAGGTCAGCCGGCAGACGGTGTCCAATGTGCTCAACTCGCCGCACGTCGTGCGGGAGGAGACCCGCCGGCGCGTGCAGGAGGCCATCGACAGCCTCGGTTACCGGGCCAGCCAGGCCGCCCGGCAGATGCGTACCGGCCGGTCCCGGCTGATCGCCGTCCGGATCGAGCCCACCCGCGACGGGATCAACGGCTCGGTGCTCGACCGCTTCCTGCACGGCCTCACCGAGACCGCCGAGGCGGCCGGCTACCGCGCGATGCTCTACACCGCCGTCGACGCCGCCGCCGAGATCGCCACCTTCGACGACCTGCTCAGCGCGTACGACCTGGACGGTTTCGTGCTCACCGGCACCGACCACGGCGACCCGCGTACCGCCTGGCTCGCCGAGCGGGGCGTGCCGTTCGTGACCTTCGGCCGGCCCTGGGACGACCCCGACGCCCACCCCTGGGTGGACGTCGACGGCGCCGCCGGCACGGCCCAGGCCACCGGCCATCTGCTCGCCGCCGGTCACCGCCGGATTGGCTTCATCGGCTGGCCCGCCGGCTCCGGCGTCGGCGACGACCGCCGCGCGGGCTGGCGGGAGGCCCTGCGGGCGGCGGGCGTGGACCCGACCGGGCTGGACCGGGAGGCGGTGGACGGCAACGCCGCGGGCGAGCGGCTCGCCGCCGACCGGCTCGCCGCCACGTCGCCGCCGACCGCCCTGGTCTGCGCCAGCGACTCGCTCGCCCTGGGCGTACTCCAGGCCGCCCGCGCCGCCGCGCCGACCACCGGAACGGCCGCCCACACCGGCGCGCCGGCCGTGCCGGTGATCGGCTTCGACGACACCCCGGTCGCCGCGGCGGTCGGCCTGACCAGCGTCAGCCAACCCCTGGGCGACGCCGCCGCCCGCTGCGTCGACCTGCTCACCGCGGTCCTCGACGGGCCCCCGCGGACCCCTGCCCCCGTGCTGCTCCAGCCCTCGCTGGTGCTGCGGCACACCGCCTGACACCGTCCCCCACCCAGGAGAACCGATGGCACCTCGAACCCTCACCCGCGCGGCGATGGCCGGCCTCGCCGCCGTCGCGCTCCTCGGCTCCGCCGCCTGCGGCAGCGGCTTCGACGACGACGAGTCCGGCACCGCGCAGTCCAGCGGGCCGGCCAACCTCCAGATCCTGATCGGCTCCTCCGGCGACGCGGAGACCAAGGCGGTGCAGGACGCCGCCGCGAAGTGGGCCTCGTCGTCGGGTAACCAGGCCACCGTCACCCCGGCCCAGGACCTCACCCAGCAGCTCGGCCAGGCCCTGGCCGGCGGCACCCCGCCGGACGTCTTCTACGTCGACGCGGCGCGGTTCGCCGACTACGCCAGCGTCGGCGCCCTGGAGCCGTACGGCGACAAGATCAGCAACAGGGACGACTTCTACGAGAGCCTGCGCACCACGTTCACCTACGACGGCAAGCTGTACTGCGCGCCGAAGGACTTCTCCACCCTCGCCCTCCAGATCAACACCGACCTGTGGACGAAGGCCGGCCTGACCGACGCCGACGTACCCACCAACTGGGACCAGCTCACCGCCACCGCCCGCAAGATCAAGGCGAAGGGCCAGGTGCCGCTGGCCCTCGGCGACACCCGGGACCGGATGGGCGCGTTCCTGGTGCAGAACGGCGGCTGGCTGCTCAGCGAGGACGGCAAGCAGCCCACCGCGGACACGGCGGAGAACCTGGCCGCGCTGACCTACGTGAAGTCGCTGGTCACCGAGGGACTGGCCCGCTTCCCGAAGCAGCTCGACGCGGGCTGGTCCGGTGAGGCGTTCGGCAAGGGCAAGGCCGTGATGACGATCGAGGGCAACTGGATCAAGGGTGCCCTCAAGAACGACTTCCCGAACGTCAAGTACAAGGTTGTCGAGCTGCCGGCCGGCCCGAAGGGCAAGGGCACGCTCTCCTTCACCCAGTGCTGGGGAATCGCGGCGAAGTCGAAGCACAAGGAGCAGGCGATCAAGTTCGTCGAGGCGATGACCGCGGGCGAGCAGCAGATGGCCTTCGCGACGGCGTTCGGCGTGATGCCGTCCCGCCAGTCGGTCCGCGACCAGTACACCAGCGCCTTTCCCGCGGACAAGCCGTTCATCGACGGCGCCGCGTACGGCCAGGGCCCGGTGAACGCGCCGAAGATGGACAGCGTCCTGCGGGACCTGGAGGCCAGCCTGCAGGGGCTGGCCAACGGCGACCCGAAGACCATCCTCAGCAACTTCGACAAGAACGCCAAGGCGGCGCTCGGCGGCAGCTGACGGGCCCGGGGGCGCCGCCGCACCGGTGGCGCCCCACGGCGAGTCGAAGGAGGGTGGATGGCAACCGAAGCAATCGCCGCGCCGGCCACCGCGACCGGCGGCCCGGAGCGCCGACGCGGCCGGGGCGTCCGCGGTGACGAGAACCTCGCCGGCTGGCTCTTCGTCGCCCCGGTCATCGTGATCCTCGGCCTGTTCCTGCTGCTGCCGATCCTGATGGCGCTCTGGGTCAGCCTCACCGACTGGAACGGTCAGGGCAGCCCGTTCACGTCGAAGGTGCCGTTCGTCGGCACCGACAACTACACCCGGCTGTTCACCGAGGACGGGCTGGCCCGCCGGGACTTCATGACCAGCATCCGCAACAACGGCTACTACGTGGCGATCGTGGTGCCCGCGCAGACCGCGCTCGCCCTCGGGCTCGCGCTGGTCGTCAACAACCGGATGCTCCGGGGCAAGGCCTTCTTCCGCAGCGCCTTCTACTTCCCGTCAGTGACCAGCTCGGTGGCGATCAGCGTGGTCTTCCTGTTCCTGTTCGCCAACTCCGGCGCGGTCAACGCGCTGCTGCGCCTCTTCGGCGTCGACGGGCCGCAGTGGTTCGCCGACTCGCGCGGCGTGCTGCACCTGCTGCTCGGGGCCGTCGGGATGGACAGCGCGCCGGCCGCGCTGGCCGGCGGCGGCCCGTTCGGGCTGAGCTGGTGGGAGTGGCTGTCCGGGCCGAGCGTCGCGATGATGTCGATCATCACGCTGGTGGTGTGGACCACCTCCGGCACGTTCATGCTGATGTTCCTGGCCGCGCTGCAGAGCGTCCCGGTGGCGCTGGACGAGGCGAGCACGCTGGACGGCGCGAGCCGCTGGCAACGGTTCCGGTACGTCACCCTGCCGATGATCAAGCCGACCATGTTCCTGGTGCTCACCCTCGGCCTGATCGGCTCCTGGCAGGTCTTCGACCAGGTGTACGTGATGAGCCAGGGCGACCCGGCCAAGACCACCCTCACCCCGGCCTACCTGTCGTACCGGACCGCGTTCCGGGACTTCGACTACGGCTCCGGCGCGGCCATCTCGTTCGTGCTGTTCCTGATCATCATCGTGCTCACCCTGGTGCAGCGCCGGGTGATGGCCGACCGGGACACCGACCGGCCGCGGCGGGCCCGGTGGTGGCGTCGGCGCGTACCGGAAGGGTCGCCGTCATGACCGCACTCACCGACCGCCCGCCGGTCGCGGCGGCGCCCGTCCACCACGACCGCCGCGTCGCCCGCACCCTGGCCACCCGGATCCTCGGGTACGCCACGCTGGTCTTCTTCGGGCTGGTCTTCCTCTACCCGTTCGTCATCCAGCTCGGCAACTCGTTCAAGACCGAGCCGGACGCGGCGGCGAACCCGCTCTCGCCGATCCCGGACCCGCTGACCGTCGGCGGCTTCGAGCGGATCTTCGCCGGCACCAACTTTCCGCTCTGGCTCGGCAACTCGTTGCTGGTCACCGTCCTGGTCACCCTGGGCCGGGTCTTCTTCGACTCGCTCGCCGGGTACGCGCTGGCCCGGCTGCGGTTCCGGGGACGGTCCGGGCTGTTCGCCGCGGTCATCGCGGTGATGGCGGTGCCCGGCGTGGTGCTGCTCATCCCGAAGTTCCTGGTGCTCAACCAGCTCGGCATCTACAACAGCTACGCCGGGCTGGTGGTGCCGCTGCTCGCCGACGCGGCCGGCGTGTTCATCATGAAGCAGTTCTTCGAGTCGATCCCGGTCAGCATGGAGGAGGCGGCCCGCATCGACGGGGCCGGCGTCTTCCGCACCTACTGGTCGGTGGTGCTGCCGATGGCCAGGCCGGCGCTGATCACCCTCACCATCCTGTCCTTCCAGGGGTCCTGGAACGAGTTCCCACACAGCCTGGTCTCGGTGCAGGACCCGGACCTGTTCACCCTGCCACGCGGCCTGGCCGACCTGGTCAGCGGCTCGCTCGGCAAGGGCACCCAGTATCCGTTGAAGCTGGGGGCGGCGCTGCTGGCCACCATCCCGGTCGCGGTCCTCTTCGTGATCTTCCAGCGGTACTTCGTGCGGGGTGCCAACGAGGGCGCCGAGAAGGGCTGACCACCGGCGGCGGTTCCCGGCCGACGCCGGGAGCCGCCACACCGGGTCAGTCCTGCGCGAGCACCGACAGGATGTTGCCGGCCGGGTCGGTGAACCAGGCGATCGTCGGCCCTCTGCCGCGCAGCACGCCCTTCTCGTCCTGGCCCATCCCCTTGTAGCGGGCGAAGCGCACGCCCCGCGCGGTCAGCTCGTCCACGGCCCGGTCGACGTCCGGCACCGGGAAGTTCAGCACGGTGTACCGGGCCGGCTCGTGGTCCGCCTTCGGGTACACCAGCACCGGCCGGTCCCCGGCGAGGTGCAGGGTCAGCAAGCCGCCCATCCTGTCGTCGCGCGACACCCGCAGACCGAGGGTGTCGGCGTAGAACTGCTGGGCGCGTCCGATGTCGTCCACCGAGAACGAACTGAACGCCTGGGTGTCCGTGAACATGCTGGTCTCCGTTCCTGCGTGGCCGGCGGCATGACCGTCGCCGGATGGCTGCCGTCCCGGTCATGGTCCTCCGCCGACCGGGCGCTGTCCTGGGATGGACTCCGGCGTCGGCCGGAACTCATCGGTTCGGACCCGGGCCACGCCGTACCGCTCAGGGCAGCCGGTCGGGCAGGCCGAACAGCGGGAAGAGCCGCGGCTGGAGGAAATGGGTGAGCCGGGTGATCCGGCCGCCGGCGGACTCCACCAGCTGGATCGAGAACGCGCGGTGGCCACCGGCCGGGTCGGGCCGGAACTGCGCGAGGGCCGGCCCGCCGTTGGCGGCCACCGGCAGCAGCCGGGAACCCCGGCAACCGGCGCCCGGCCCGGTCAGCCACCGGCCGATGTCGGCCGCCCCCCGCAGCCACACCGGATACGGCGGCATGGCGTGCACCGCGTCCTCGCGTAGCAGCGCCACCAGGGCGTCGATGTCGTACCGCTCGAAGACCTGGACGTAGCGGTCGAGCAGCTCCCGGTGCTCCCGGTCCAGCGCGGGGGGCGGCGCGGCCGCCTCCCGGTCGGCCAGCGTGGCCCGGGCCCGCTGCACCGCGCTGGTCACCGCGGCGACGGTGGTGTCGAGCAGCTCGGCGACCTCGCCGGCCCGCCAGCGCAGCACGTCCCGCAGGATCAGCACCGCGCGCTGCCGCGGCGGCAGGTGCTGCAACGCCGCGACGAAGGCCAGCCGGACCGACTCGCGGGTCACCGCCAGCTCGGCCGGGTCCTCGGGAAGGACGACGGCGTCCGGCGCCGGCTCCAGCCACTCCCGGCCCGACCCGGGCGCGCCGAGCGACGTCGCCACCGGGGCGGACGGCACCCCGAGATCCATCGGCAGGGCCCGCCGGCCCCGGCCCCGCAGCAGGTCCAGGCAGACGTTGGTGGCGATCCGGTAGAGCCAGGTGCGCAGGCTGGACCGCCCGTCGAAGCGGTCGAGGCCGCGCCAGGCCCGCAGCATCGTCTCCTGCACCGCGTCCTCGGCGTCGAAGACCGAACCGAGCATCCGGTAGGCGTAGCCGGTCAGCTCGACGCGGAACCCCTCCAGGCCGGCGGGGTCGGCCGCCGGGCGCGCGCCGGGGGCGGCCGGGTTCGGGCCCGAGTCGGGTCCCGCCGTCGCAGCGGTCATGCGGCCACCGTAGGCGAGACCCCCGACACCGGCGGCCGACGGCGCGCGCCGGCCGCCGCTCAGTCGGTGGCGACCGGCTCGGCCGGGACCGCGACGTGCAGCCGGACCTGGGGGACGAGCATGTCGTCGACGTCCAGCGCCCGCGCCGCGCCGTCCGGCTCCCAGCCGGTGGAGGTGAGGAACTTCCGGGTCGCCTCGTCGCCGTCGAACGCCCAGGCCACCGCCCGGTCGAAGCCGTCGGTGCGCCACAGGTCCACGGTGGCCGCGAGCAGCCGGCTGCCGTGCCCGCGCCGGCCCCAGCGGGGCTCGACCAGCAGGTCCGTCACCGCGGCCACGCCCTCGGCCAGCGCCTCGGCCGGCTCACCGGGGGCGAGCGCCTCGGCGTCCGCCGGACCGGAGGCGGCGAACCCCACCAGATAGGATTGCTCGGCCTGTTCGACGGCGACCAGCACGCGGTGCGCGCCGGAGGGCGGCTCCTGCACCGCCGCGCTCCACCGCCGGGCGAGCCATGCCTCGTCCAGGTTGTCGAGCACGTGCCGGGGCAGGATCCGGCGATAGGCGACCCGCCAGGTCGCGAGCTGGATGCGTGCGATCTCGCCGGCGTCCTCGGGACGCGCCGGGCGGACGTACCCCATGGCCATGGGACGGAAGCCTACGCAGGGCGGGAGTGACGATGGTGGCGCAGGGTGCCAGGCGGACGGCCGCGCAGGTCGCCGGGGTGGTCGCGCTCGCCGTCGCGGTGACGGCCTTCCTCTCCGTGGCGGCCGTCCGGCACGGCTTCTTCGACCTCAAGGTCTACTACGGCGCGCTCACCTTCTGGGTGCACGACCACGGCGAGATCTACGACTACCTCAAGCCCGGCACCCAGTACGGCTTCACCTACCCGCCGTTCGCCGCCCTGGTGATGCTGCCGATGGCGTACCTGCCCTGGCCGGCGGCGATCACCGTCAGCGTGGCCGCCAGCGTGGTGGTCAGCGCGGTGCTCATCTGGTGGCTGCTCGACCCGGTCTCCCGCCGGGCCGGCTGGTCCCGCTGGTTCACCCTGGCCGTCGCGCTCTGCCTGGCCGCCGCGTACGAGCCGATGCGCGAGACGATCAACTTCGGCCAGGTCAACATGCTGCTGCTCTTCCTGGTCGGACTGGACCTGCTGCGGCTGCTGCCGGCCGGCAACCGGTGGGCCGGCGTGGGCATCGGGCTGGCCACCGCGATCAAGCTGACCCCGGGCGTCTTCATCGTCTACCTGTTGATCACCCAGCGCTGGCGGGCCGCGTTCACCTCGATGGCCGCCGCGGCGGTGGCGACCCTGCTCGCCGCCGCGCTCTTCCCGGACGCCTCCCGGGAGTTCTGGACCTCGTCGCTGTGGAACACCAGCCGGGTGGGGGAGCTGGCGTTCGTCTCCAACCAGTCGTTGCGCGGGGTGGTGGCCCGGCTGGACCCCGACCACCCGAGCACCCTGGCCTGGCTGCTGCTGGTCCTGGCCACCCTCGGGATCTGGGCCTGGCGGTCCCGGGCGGCGGTGGCCGTCGGCGACGAGGCCACCGGGCTGGCGCTGACCGGCGCGCTGATGTGCCTGGTCAGCCCGGTCACCTGGGTGCACCACCTGGTCTGGCTGATCCCGGCGCTGATCCTGCTGGTCGACAACGCGATGGCGGCGCCCGCGCACGGTCCGCGGCGGCGCACCCTGCTGGCCTTCGCGGTCGTCGCGTACGGGCTGCTGATCAGCCGGATCGTCTGGGCCTGGGAGAAGGACTTCACCGGCCTGGACGGCTTCCTGGGCAGCAACACCTACGTCTGGATCAGCCTGGCGCTGCTGGTGCTGCTGCCGATCCGGCGCTGGGCCGTCCCGGCCACCACCGGTCCGGCCGCCGGGCGTCCGGAACCCGCCGGGTCAGCCGTCGAGCCGGCCGGCGTACCGCAGCTCGTCGAGCCGGACCGGGGGACGCCCACCGGCGAGCGGCACCGGGTAGGTGGACCGCTCGCCGTCCGCTGACAACCCGGCCCGCTCGTAGAAGCGGCGGGCCCGGACGTTCTCGGCCAGCACCCAGAGCCGGTACTCCCGCCGGCCCCGGCCCGCCAGGCCGTCGCGGGCCGCGGCCAGCAGCGCCCACGCGGTGCCGTCACCCCAGTGCGCCGGCTCCACGTACGTCGCCAACACCTCGCCGTAGGCCGGGTCCAGGTCGCCCCGGTCCTGGTTGTTGCGGTACGGCCCGAAGGTGACGAACCCGGCGGGCACCCCGTCGACCTCGGCGAGCAGCGTGGTGAACGGGTGCTCCGGGTCGGCGGTGCCGAGGTCCCGACGCCGTTGCGCCCAGGCCACCGGGTTGAGTCGGCGCAGCACCTCGTCGGGCATGATCCCGGCGTACCCGGCCTGCCAGCCGTGGATGTGCACCCGGGCGATCGCCTCGGCGTCCTCGGGCTCTTCGCGGCGGATGGAGAGCATGTGTCCGTTCTATTCCTCGCCGGGCGTCCGGTCCAGCGTCCGCTCCGGCGTCGTACCGCTGGTTTAGGGTGCCCGACGATGGCCGCACCGGAAGCACTCTCCCTCGCCCAGGCCCGTCGGGTGGCGCTGGCCGCCCAGGGCTTCGCCGACCCGGCGCCCACCGGTGTGCCCACCCGGCGACACCTGCGCCGGGTGCTGGACCGGGTCGGGTTGATCCAGATGGACTCGGTCAACGTGCTGCAACGGGCGCACTACCTGCCGCTCTACAGCCGGCTCGGGCCCTACCCGACGACGCTGCTCGACACCGCCGCCTACCGCCGCCCCCGCGAGCTCTTCGAATACTGGGGCCACGAGGCGTCGCTGGTGCCGGTGGGGCTGCACGCGGCGCTGCGCTGGCGGATGGCCAAGGCCCACTCCGACGCCTGGGGCGGCATGCGGCGCATCGCCCAGGAGCAGCCCGAACTCGTCGCCTGGGTCCGCGACGAGGTGGCCGCCCGGGGGCCGCTGACCGCGGCCGAGATCGAGCACGACGCGCCCCGGGAGACCGGCAACTGGGGGTGGAACTGGTCGGCGGTGAAGCGGGCCCTGGAGTTCCTGTTCTGGGCCGGCGAGGTGAGCGCCGCCGACCGGACGACCTCCTTCGCCCGCCGCTACGACCTGCCCGAGCGGGTGCTGCCGGCGGCTTCCCTGGCCGCGCCCACCCCGACCGACGCCGAGGCGTACCGCACGCTGGTGTCGCTGGCCGCGCGGTCGCTCGGGGTGGCTGCCGAGCCGGAGCTGCGCGACTACTTCCGGCTCCCGCTGGCCGGTGCCCGGCAGGCGATCGCCGAGCTGGTCGAGGCCGGTGAGCTGCGGCCGGTGACGGTGCAGGGCTGGCGGCAGCCGGCGTGGCTGCACACGACCGCCCGGCTGCCCCGGTGGGTGCGCGGCAACACCCTGGTCAGCCCCTTCGACCCGCTGGTCTGGGAGCGGGCCCGCACCGAGCGGCTCTTCGACTTCAGCTACCGGATCGAGATCTACGTGCCCGCGCCGCAGCGGGTGTACGGCTACTACGTGCTGCCGTTCCTGCAGGGGGAGCGGTTCACCGCGCGGGTGGACCTCAAGGCCGACCGGCGGGCCGGCGTGCTGCTGGTGCCGGCCGCCTGGATCGAGCCGGGCGCCGACCCGGGGGAGACCGCCGTCGCGCTGGCGGCCGAGCTGTACCGGCTCGCCGGCTGGCTCGGCCTGGACGCGGTGGCCCCGCCGGTCGCCGGGGATCTCGCCGATCCGCTGGCCGCCGCGTTGAAGGGCGTGGCCGGTGTACCGTGAGCGCGTGACGAGCGTGAACGGTTCGGCGGGTCAGCCGGGTCAGCAGGTGCCCGACATCAGCGCGCCGCAGGCCGCACCGCCCGGCGCGGTGGCCGCCCCGCACCTCGGCGCCGCGCCTTACGGCCAGCCACTTGACGGCGAGGGTGCCGCGCACGATGACGGCAACCCGCACGGGCACGCCGAAGGCGCCTGGCCGCCCGGCGCCTACCAGCAGGTCGAGCCGGACCGGCTCACCCGGTTCGTGCTCCGGGTGCACGCGCGCTCCCCGCGCTGGGCGGCGCCGCTGGCCGCGCTCGGCTGCGTCGGCATCGGGATGGCGTACGCGCTGGTCAGCGACCCCACCCGCAGCGACCCGGACGCCGCCCCGAGCTGCCTGCTCAAGCTGACCACCGGCCTGGACTGCCCGGGCTGCGGCGGCACCCGCGCCCTCTGGTACGTCCTGCACGGCGACCTGCCCGCCGCCGCCCGGCACCACTTCGTCTTCGTGTTCGCACTGCCCTTCCTGGCGTACCTCTTCGTGGCGTGGGCCGGGAAGCAGGCCTTCGGCTGGCGCCTGCCCGAGCTGCGGATCAGCTCGCCGGTGATCGCCGGGTTCCTCGCCGTCTGGCTGGCCTTCTCGGTGGCGAGAAACCTGCCCTGGGCCCCGTTCACCGCGCTCTACGTCTGACCACCCCGCACCCGACGGCCCCCGCCGCACGGTGCCATCTGCGAGATCTTGGACACTTGTCGTTCCCCCGGAACGGAAACTGTCCAAGATTCGCAGCTCGCGGCCGGTGTCGAAGCCGGGAGGTCAACTTTCGCGCACCGGTGCGGGGCAACTACAGTCCCAGGAATGCCGGAGATGGTGCAGCCCCAGGTCAAGCTGATCGCATGGACCCAGTTCCAGGCCCCGGACGACGTGCCGTGGTCGACCGACGCCGACGGCGGTCAGGCCCTGGCGGAGTTCGCCGGCCGGGCCTGCTACCAGAGCTGGAAGAAGCCGAACCCGGCGACCGCCACCAACGCCGGCTACCTGGCGCACATTCTCGAGGTGGGCCACCTGAGCGTGCTGGAGCACGGCTCGGTGAGCTTCTACTTCACCGGGGTCTCCCGCTCCTTCACCCACGAGCTGATCCGGCACCGGCACTTCTCGTACTCCCAGCTGTCCCAGCGCTACGTCCCGGAGCGGGACGCGGCGATGGTCGAGCCCCGGGTGATCGCCGAGGACCCGGAGCTGCACAAGAAGTTCGTCGAGGCCGCCGAGGCGAGCGTCCGGGCGTACACCGAACTGCTGGAGGGGCTGGAGCAGCGCTTCGTCGACGAGCCCAACCCGACGCTGCGGCGCAAGCAGGCCCGGCAGGCGGCCCGCGCGGTGCTGCCCAACGCCACCGAGACCCGGATCGTGGTCACCGGCAACTACCGGGCCTGGCGGCACTTCATCGCCATGCGCGCCACCGAGCACGCCGACGTGGAGATCCGCGAGCTGGCGGTGCAGTGCCTGCGCCAGCTCCAGCAGGTCGCCCCGAACGTCTTCGCCGACTTCGTCATCGCCACCCTGCCCGACGGCACCGAGGTGGCGACCAGCCCGCACGCCGAGCTGTCCTGAGCCCTTCCCCACCGGCTCTCCGGTGGTCGTCCGCTAGGTTGTGAACATGACGCACGACCACCTTGCCGCCCCCGATCGGGGCGCGTCCCGCCCATTCGGGCGACTGCTCACGGCCATGGTGACCCCGTTCACCGACGACGGCTCGCTGGACCTGGACGGCGCCGTACGGCTCGCCGCCCATCTCGTCGACGAGCAGGGCAACGACGCGCTGGTGCTCAACGGCACCACGGGTGAGTCGCCGACCACCACGGACGCGGAGAAGGAGACCCTGATCCGGGCGGTGGTGGAGGCGGTCGGCGACCGGGCCAGGATCGTCGCCGGGGTGGGCACCAACGACACCCGGCACACCATCGAGCTGGCCGCGTCGGCCGAGAAGGCGGGCGCGCACGGCCTGCTGGTGGTGACCCCGTACTACAACAAGCCGCCGCAGAGCGGGCTGTTGCGCCACTTCACCGCGGTCGCCGACGCCACCGGGCTGCCGATCATGCTCTACGACATCCCGCACCGGGCCGGGGTGGCCATCGCCACCGACACGCTGGTGCGCCTCGCCGAGCACGGCCGGATCGTCGCGGTCAAGGACGCCAAGGGCGACCTGACCGCCACCAGTTGGGTGCTCAGCCGCAGCGACCTCGCCTTCTACAGCGGCGAGGACGCGCTCACCCTGCCGACGCTGGCCGTCGGCGGGGTCGGCCTGGTGGGCACGTCGACGCACTTCATCGGCGCACCCGCCAAGCAGATGATCGAGGCGTACGACGCGGGGGACACGGCGACCGCGCTCGCTCTGCACCGGCGGCTGCTGCCGCTGTTCACCGGAATCTTCCGTACCCAGGGCGTGATCCTGGTGAAGGCCGGCCTCGCGGCCAAGGGCCTGCCGGCCGGCCCGGTGCGGCCGCCACTGGCGGACGCCACCGCCGACGAACTCGCCCAGCTGCGCGCCGACTGCGCCGCGGCGGGCCTGGAACTGCCCGAATGATCGAACGACACGACGGACGCCGGGTAACGGCGTCGCAGATTGAGGTGGACGCGTGACCGAGGCGCACATCGAGGGTGAGCTGCCCCCGCCGCTGCCGGAGGGCGGCCTGCGGATCATCCCGCTCGGCGGGCTCGGCGCCATCGGTCGGAACATGACCGTTTTCGAGTACGACGGCAAGCTGCTCATCGTCGACTGCGGGGTGCTCTTCCCCGACGTCGAGCAGCCGGGCGTCGACCTGATCCTGCCGGACTTCGGCCCGATCCTGGACCGGCTGGACGACGTCCAGGCGATCGTGCTCACCCACGGTCACGAGGACCACATCGGCGCGGTGCCGTACCTGCTCGCCCACAAGCCGGACATCCCGCTGGTCGGTTCCCAGTTCACCCTGGCCCTGGTCGAGGCGAAGCTGGCCGAGCGGCGGATCCAGCCGTACACGCTGACCGTGCGGGAGGGCGGCCGGGAGCGGCTGGGCCCGTTCGAGTGCGAGTTCTTCGCGGTCAACCACTCGATCCCGGACGCCCTCGCCGTGGCCATCCGCACCCCGGCCGGGCTGGTGCTGCACACCGGCGACTTCAAGATGGACCAGCTCCCGCTGGACGGCCGGATCACCGACCTGGCCGGCTTCGCCCGGCTCGGCGCGGAGGGCGTCGACCTGCTGCTGTCGGACTCCACCAACGCGGAGATCCCCGGCTTCGTCACCCCCGAGCGCGAGATCGGGCCGGTGCTCGACTCGATCTTCGCCAAGGCGCGGGGGCGGATCATCGTCGCCTCGTTCGCCTCGCACGTGCACCGGGTGCAGCAGGTCTTCGACTCGGCGATCGAGCATGGCCGCAAGGTGGCGCTGATCGGCCGGTCGATGGTGCGCAACATGGGCATCGCCCGCGACCTCGGCCTGCTCAACATCCCGCCCGGCCTGGTGGTCGGGCTGGAGGAGGCCACCACGCTGCCACCCGAGCAGATCCTGCTGATGTCCACCGGCTCCCAGGGCGAGCCGATGAGCGCGCTCGGCCGGATGGCCAGCGGCGACCACCGGCACATCACCATCGCCCCCGGCGACACGGTGGTGCTGGCCAGCTCGCTGGTGCCGGGCAACGAGACCTCCGTCTACCGGGTGATCAACCGGCTGGCCCGCGCCGGCGCGGTGGTCGTGCACAAGGACGTGGCCAAGGTGCACGTCTCCGGCCACGCCCCCGCCGGCGAGCTGCTCTACCTGCTCAACATGGTGCGCCCGAGCAACCTGATGCCGGTACACGGCGAGTGGCGGCACCTGCGGGCGCACGCCCGCCTCGGCGTCGAGTCCGGCGTCGCCCCCGACCGGGTGGTGCTCTGCGAGGACGGCGACGTGGTCGACCTGGTCGAGGGCCGGGCCAGCCTGGTCGGGCACGTGAAGAGCCGCTACGTCTACGTCGACGGGCTCGCCGTCGGCGACGTCAGCGAGTCGCTGCTCACCGAGCGGCGGATCCTCGGCGACGGCGGCTTCATCGCCACCACCGTGGTGGTCGACTCGGTCACCGGCAAGGTGGTCGGCGGCCCCACCCTCTCCGCGAAGGGCTTCTCCGAGGACCCGGAGGCGTTCAACCCGGTCGTCCCGCTGGTCACCGAGGCGCTCAACCGGGCCGCGGCGGACGGCATCACCGACCCGCACCAGCTTCAGCAGATCGTCCGGCGCACCGTCGGGCGCTGGGTCAACGACAAGTACCGGCGCCGCCCGATGATCGTCCCGACGGTCGTCGAGGTCTGACCCACCGGCTCCGCACGCCGGTCCACCGTCCGCGGTGGGCCGGCGTCGTCGTGTCCGGGTACGCCCCGGCGAGTGACCGCCTGGACACGCTGCGCTGAAAGGTCCGGCTCCGGGTCAACCGATCGGCCGTCGTCTCCGTACTCCGTTCCGGCAGGCGTACCCCGCGCCGGCCGGGAGGAGCTTGGCGGATGGACCGCAGACGGATGACAGCCATCGGTGTCGTGGTGGCGGCGGCGGGATTGACGGCGGCGGTGACCCTGCCGTCGTTCGCCGGTGAGAACGCCCCGCGAGCCGGTGGACCGGCCGGGGCGAGCGCCACCAGCGGGGTGGCCCCCGAGGTGCTGGACGCGATGAGCCGCGACCTCTCGCTCAGCCGGGAGCAGGCGGTACGGCGGTTGGCGGCCGAGCGGCGGGCCACCGGCACCCTCAACCGGCTGCGCGCCGAGCTGGGCGCGGCGTACGGCGGCAGCTGGCTCAGCGCCGACGGTGCCACGCTGACCGTGGCGGTCGCCGACCCGGCGCAGGCGGACCGGGTCCGCGCCGCCGGTGCGGTGCCGAAGGAGGTCGACCGGGGCGTGCGGGAGCTGGACGCGGTCAAGGGCCGGCTCGACTCGGCCGGTGGCCGGGCCACCCCGGACATCGCCGGCTGGTACGTCGACGTCGCCACCAACTCGGTGGTGGTGCTCGCCCGGCCGGGCGCGGAGGAGGCCGGACGGCGGTTCGCCGCGGCGACCGGCGCGCCGGCCGGGGCGGTACGGGTGAACGCCTCCACCGAGTCGCCCCGGCCGCTGTTCGACGTGCGGGGCGGTGACGCGTACTTCATCAACAACGCCGGCCGCTGCTCGGTCGGCTTCTCCGTGGTCGGCGGCTTCGTCACCGCCGGGCACTGCGGCCAGCCGGGGGACCGCACCACCGGCGCGAACCGGGTCGCCCAGGGCACCTTCGCCGCGTCCTCGTTCCCCGGCGACGACTGGGCGTTCGTCGAGGTCAACAACCAGTGGACGCCGCAGGGCGTGGTGAACGACTTCAACGGCGGCACCGTGCCGGTCAACGGCTCCACCGAGGCCCCGGTCGGCGCCTCGATCTGCCGCTCCGGCTCCACCACCGGCACCCGCTGCGGGGTGGTCCAGGCCAAGAACGCCACCGTGAACTACCCGGAGGGCACGGTCACCGGGCTCACCCGGACCAACGTCTGCGCCGAGCCCGGCGACTCGGGCGGGGCGTGGCTCTCCGGCGACCAGGCGCAGGGCGTCACCTCCGGCGGGTCGGGCGACTGCACCACCGGCGGCCTCACGTTCTTCCAGCCGGTCAACGAGATCCTCCAGCGCAACAACCTGACCCTGGTCACCGCGGAGAGCCGGTCGGCCCCCGCCGAGCCGCCCGCCGGCGGCGACGCCACCGCCCCGCCGGCGACCGACGCCCCCATCGCCCCGCCGGCCGGCGACTCCCCGGTCTGCACCGGCGACGTCAGCCGCTCCGGCGCCGTCGCCGCCGGCCGTTCCCAGGCGCAGCCCGACGGTCGCTGGTTCGTCGCCGACGGCGGCGCGCAGAGCGCCTGCCTGGACGCCCCCGACGGCGCGCAGCTGGTGCTGGAACTCCAGCGCTGGACCGGCACCGGCTTCCGGACCGTGGCCCGCACCGCCACCGCCGACGGCGTGGCGAACCTGGAGGCCGAGGGCTCGGCCGGCGCCTACCGCTACCGGGTCACCGCGCTGAGCGGCTCCGGCAGCTACACCCTCGCCTTCTCGGCGAGCTGACCCACCCCGACCGCGGCCCCCGACCCCCACCGCCCGGTGGTCGGGGGCCGCTCCGCGTCCCGCCCCACCCCTCGCCCCCATGGCCGCTCTTTCCGAGAAAGAGTGGCCATGGCGCGCGGAATAGCCACGCTTTCTCGGAAAGAGCGCGCTGAGGTGGGGCCGGACGGTGCGGTCGGGCGGGTGGCTCCGCGCGTATCGCCGTGCTCCGAGATGGCCGCTCTTTCCGAGAAAGGGTGGCTATGGCGCGCGGAACAGCCACGCCTTCTCGGAAAGTGCGCGCTGAGGTGGGGCGTGTGGTCAGCGGAGCAGGGCGTTCAGGTCGCCGTAGGAGGTGGCGGGGGTGAGGGCGGTGTAGGTGCCGCCGGTCAGCGTTTCGGTGGCGGCCCGCCGGACCAGGCCGTACGCCTCGGCCCCGCACTCCTCGACCAGGCGGGCGCTGGCCACGTCCCACGCGTTGGGCAGGACGAGCGGTGTACCGGGCCGGTGCAGGGCGCGCAGGCGAGCGGCCCGCTGCTGTGAGGTCGTCATGCCGCAAGTCCACCAGCGCGGCGCGTCGGCGTCCGGCGGCTTTCGGACCCCACCCGCGCCGGTCAGGGCAGCGCGGCGACCGCGTCCGCGTACGCGACGCCGGTGGCGACCGCCGCGTCGACCAGGACGCCGAGCTGCGCCGGGGCCACCCCGTGCTCCAGGTCGGTGGTCACGTCGCCGGCCAGCACCAGCTCGCCCTCGCCCAGGTCGTGCACGTACGCCTTCGGCAGCAGCCGGTCGTGGTTCCAGGCGTTGCAGAACTCGTACGCCTCGGTCAGCCGGGCCACCGGGAGTCGCCGGGCCGCCACCACCCGGGCGTGCAGGATCTCGCCGCGCCGCCCGACCTGCCGGAACTGGATCACCGCCTCGTGCCAGCGTCCGACCACCACCCCGCCGGCGTCCACGGCGTAGACGTCGCCCCGGCGGTCCAGCACCGCGATGATCATCGACAGGCTCAGCGGGGCCAGCTCGTCGGCTGCCGGGGCGAACGGCGGGTCCGTCGCCGGGTCGTCGCCGGTCTCCTCGTCGGGCAGCGGCACCGGCGTGGCCAGCGGCCGCTCCGCCAGCCAGGAGGCGATCCGGCCGGACTGGTGCCCGGTGCCGTTGCGCGCGTCGAAGCTGCCGGCCAGCCCGGTGGCCAGCGTCAGCAGGTCGGTGGCGAGGGTCTCCACATCCACCTCGGCCGCCGGCCGGCTGCCGTGCGCCGGGCGGTGCACCCGCCGCCCGGCCAGTCCCGCCTCGGCGGCGAGGACGCAGACCAGCGCCCCGGCGGCGGCGAACTCCATCGCGGACAGGTCGTCGTACGGGTGGTCCAGCCGGGGCAGCTGCTCGGCGAGGATGTCCAGCCCCCGGCCGGGGTGCCCGGCCAGCGCGCAGAACCGCAGGTGCGCGGCGAGGTACGGGAAGGCCCCCCGCTCCCGCCGGTGCCGTCGGTACGCCCGCAGGTGCGCCTGCCCGGTCCGCTCCGCCTCGCCGGTGCGCAGCCACGGCAGCAGCGCCACGGCCAGCGCCCGCTCGGGCGAGTCGGTGCAGTCCACCGCGCCGTCGAGGACGGGACGCAAGGTGGCCAGCGCCGCCTGGTCGTCGCCCCACCCGGCGAGCAGCTCCGCGCGGCGGGCCGGCAGGCAGCCGGGGCAGCCGGCGGTCGGGTCGGGCTCGGCGGCGGCCCAGTCGTCGTACCGGCGGCGGGCGGTGGGCTCGTCGCCGAGGTGGTCGGCTAGCCGGCAGCGCAGCTGGGCGACGAGCCCGGTCCGCTCGCCGGCCCGCCGCGCCAGGTCGTCGAGGAGGGCCCGGGCCTGGTCCAGGCCGACCCGCGGGGTGCCGATCGCCGCCTCGACCGCGTAGCGCTGGTGCCGGCGCAGCAGTTCGGCGTCGCCGGGGCGTTCGGTCAGCAGGCCGGGGGACCGGTCGACGGCGGCCAGGCAGCGCCGCACCGGCTCGGCCAGCCGCCACCGCTCCCCGTGCAGCAGGTACGCCTCGACCAGCGCGAACCGGGCGTCCAGCCCGGAGTGCGCGTCGCCCAGCGCGTCGGCTCGGGCGGCGATCCGGTCCAGCTCGGTGAAGCGGGCCTCGCCGTCGGGCATGTCCCGGGCGTCGGCCAGCGCCGCGACCAGCTCCGGGACGCGGCCGGTCAGTCCGCGCCCGACGGGCTCGCCCCGGCCGGTCACCGGGTCGTCCCGCCGGGAAGCTGGGCGACGGCGGCGGCCAGTTGGCAGCCGGTGGAGATGCCGCAGTCGAGGAGCTGGTCGAGCTGGTGCGGGGTCACCCCCCGTTCCAGGTCGGTGATCACCTCGCCGCAGACCCGGGCCACCCCCTCGTCGTCGACGTGCACGAACGCCTTGGGCCAGAGCCGGTCGTGGTTCCAGGAGTTGCAGAAGGCGTAGAGCGTCGGGACGTACTCGATGCCGAAGGCCGGGGCGGCCATCGTGCGGACCTGGAGCAGCTCGCCGGCCTCGCCGGGGCGCAGGAACCAGATCAGGTTGTCGTCCCAGCGGCCGACCAGGTCGCCGTCGGCGTCGGCGGAGAAGGCGTACCCGCGGTGGCCGAGCACCGCGGCGATCAGTTCGCCGGTCAGCGGCCGCAGAGCCTGCGGGTGCCCGGCCAGGGGGTCGTCCGGACCGTCCTCGAAAGCAGGCGACGCCATCGGGCATCCCTTCCTGAGGCAAATAACACGTCTGTGGGCGTGGTCCGTGCTGCGACGCGCGGACACGACCCGGAAAAGCGGCGATCTCCCGGGTCACGCCGTTACGGTGACTGTATGGCGGGCCGTACCTCTCAGGCGAGCCGGCGACGCGGCGCGTCGCCGCGCGGTACCACGAACAGCCGTGCCCGCCAGCCGGCGAAGAAGGCCACCCGGGCGACCGCCCGGCGGCGAACGGCGGCCCGGCCCGGCCCGGCGGTCTACCTCGGACGCGCGGTCGGTGCACTGTGGATGGGGCTGGCGCACGGCGTGGGCTGGGCGGTCCGTGCCGCCGGCCGGCAGGCCGCCTCCGCCCGCGACCTCGACCCGGAGCACCGCCGCGACGGCGCCGGGCTGCTGCTGTTCGGCCTGGCCATCCTGAGCGGGGTGGGGATCTGGTTCTCCGGCGCCGGCCCGCTCGGCGCCCGGCTGGCCGACACCGTCCGGCTCTTCCTCGGCGCGATCGCGATCGTGGTGCCGGTGCTGCTGATGATCGGCGCCTGGCGGCTGATGCGCACGCCCGCCGACCCGGAACACCGGGGCCGTGGCCTGGTGGGCTGGGGTTCGATGCTGGTGGCCACAGCGGCGATGCTGCACATCGGACAGGACCCGGTCGACCCGGTGCAGCGCGACTACGCCGGCGGGCTGATCGGCGCCGGGGTCGGCGACCTGCTGGCGGCGGGGGTCACCGCCTGGGTGGCGGTGCCGCTGCTCATCCTGCTGCTCGTCTTCGGTCTGCTGGTGGTCACCGCGACCCCGATCAACAAGATCCCCGAGCGACTCGGCCTGCTCGCCGGCACGCTGGTCGCGCCGCCGGCCGACCCGGAGGCGGAGGAGGAGCCGGCCGCGAAGCCGGCCCGCCGCCGGCCGGCGAAGCGGACCGCGCCGCCGCCGCTGGACCCGGACGACCTGGACGACGAGGACGCGGTCAACCTCCAGGACACCCTGGTGCTGCCGCGCAAGCCGAAGGTGCCCGCCAGCCGGAAGCCGGTCGAGCCGCCGGAGCACTCGCCCGCGCCCACCCGGGCCGAGCAGCTCGCGCTCACCGGGCTGGCCGGCGACTACACGCTGCCGCCGGCGAACATGCTCAGCGGCGGCGCCGCGCCGAAGACCCGCAGCAAGGCCAACGACGAGGTGATCGCGGCGCTGACCGGCGTCTTCGAGCAGTTCGACGTGGACGCCGCGGTCACCGGCTTCACCCGGGGCCCGACGGTCACCCGCTACGAGGTGGAACTCGGGCACGGGGTCAAGGTCGAGCGGATCACCCAGCTCTCCCGCAACATCGCGTACGCGGTGAAGTCGCCGGACGTGCGGATCCTCAGCCCGATCCCGGGCAAGAGCGCGGTCGGCGTGGAGATCCCGAACACCGACCCGGAGAACGTCGCCCTCGGCGACGTGCTGCGCTCGCGGGCCGCCACCAGCGACCACCACCCGATGGTGGTGGCGCTCGGCAAGGACATCGAGGGCGGCTACGTGGTGGCCAACCTGGCCAAGATGCCGCACATTTTGATCGCCGGTGCCACCGGCGCCGGGAAATCGAGCTGCCTCAATACGTTGCTGGTCTCGATCCTCACCCGGGCCACGCCGGACGAGGTGCGGCTGCTCTTGATCGACCCGAAGCGGGTCGAGATGACCGGCTACGAGGGCATCCCGCACCTGGTCACGCCGATCGTGACCAACGCGAAGAAGGCGGCCGACTCGCTGGACTGGGTCGTCCGCGAGATGGACATGCGCTACGACGACCTTGCCGCCAACGGGGTCCGGCACATCGACGACTTCAACCGCAAGGTGCGCAACGGCGAGATCAAGGCCCCGCCGGGCAGCGAGCGGGAGATGCGCCCGTACCCGTACCTGCTGGTGATCGTCGACGAGCTGGCCGACCTGATGATGGTCGCCCCGCGCGACGTGGAGGACTCGGTCGTCCGGATCACCCAGCTCGCCCGCGCGGCCGGCATCCACCTGGTGCTGGCCACCCAGCGCCCCTCGGTCGACGTGGTCACCGGCCTGATCAAGGCGAACGTCCCGTCCCGGCTGGCGTTCGCCACCTCCTCGCTGGCCGACTCGCGGGTCATCCTCGACCAGCCGGGCGCGGAGAAGCTGCTCGGCCGGGGCGACGGGCTCTTCCTGCCGATGGGCGCCTCCAAGCCGGTGCGGATCCAGGGCGCCTGGGTGACCGAGCGCGAGATCGCCGACGTGGTGAAGTTCTGCAAGGACCAGCGCGAGCCGGAGTTCCGCCCGGACGTGCTGGCCCCCGCGCAGGACAGCAAGAAGAAGATCGACGAGGACATCGGCGACGACCTGGGCCTGCTGGTGCAGGCGGTCGAGCTGGTGGTCACCTCGCAGTTCGGCTCGACCTCGATGCTCCAGCGCAAGCTGCGGGTCGGCTTCGCCAAGGCGGGCCGGCTGATGGACCTGATGGAGACCCGGGGCGTGGTCGGCCCGTCCGAGGGTTCCAAGGCCCGCGACGTGCTGGTCAAGCCGGACGAGCTGGAAGAGGTCCTGGCCGGCCTGCGCGGCGCCGAGGACTGACCCCCCGCCTCAGGCTGATCGACTCCGTTCCGGCGATGTGGCGGTGCTTTCCGGCCCGGGACACCGCCACGTCGGCGTCATTGCGGCGGCACGCGGGCCGGGAGACCGCCACCGTCCGCGTCATGGCGACGGCACGCGGGCCGGGACGCGAGGAGGCCCGCCGGTGGGCCGGCGGGCCTCGTCGGGGAATCCGTGAGGTCAGTTGTTGATGATCGCGGCGACGAGGGCGACACCGATGATGGCGCCCACGACGCTGGCGGCGGCGGCGTACCAGCCGAGTGGCTTGTCGCCGAGCACCGCGCCGACGATGCCGAGCACCAGGCCGGCGATACCGAAGATCACCGGCGCCACGAAGATGGCGACGACGGCGAAGACGAAGGCCAGGATCGTGCAGATCCGGGCGGCGTTGCTGCGCGGGCGGGCGGTAGCGTGCATGTCGGCCATGACGTCCTCCGTGGTGAGAGCCTCTTGGGTGTCCGGCCGCTGTCTACCCACTCCGGCCTCGGACTACTCATCAGCGCCGATACCGCTCGTCCCGGCGCGCCCCTCGGGGGTTCAGTGGAAGAGCTTGAGCCCGACCACGCCGGCGACCACCAGCAGCAGGCAGGCGATCCGGGCGAGGCTGGCCGACTCGCCGAGCGCCGCCATCCCGTACGCGGCGGTGCCGACCGCGCCGATGCCGACCCAGACCGCGTAGCCGGTGCCGACCGGGATCTCGCGCAGCGCGTACGCCAGCCCGAGCATGCTGAGCACCAGGGTGATCAGGAAGACGACGGAGGGGAGGGGGCGGCTGAAGCCGGCGCTGCGGTCGAGCGACACCGCCCACGCGGTCTCCAGCAGGCCGGAGAGCACCAGCACGATCCAGGCCACGGGTCATCACCTCGGGAAGCGGGCCCGGACCCTCGCGGCCCGGGACGAGTCGGTCTGCCTGCCGTGGGGCGTCTTGGCCTGACCGGGTACGCCCACCACTCGTCCGGGACGGCCGGGGCCGCCACCGCCGACGCTAACACCGCCCCGTCCGGGCGGGTGGTGATCTCGCGCACCACCGGTTGAGCTGAACCTGACTTCAGGTTGCAGGATGGCAAGCATGAGGCTGATCTTCACCGACCGGGAGGTCGCCGCCGCCCTGGACGCTTCGGCGACCGTCGCGGCGATGCGGGACGCGCTGCTGGCCGCCCACGCCGGCCGGCTCGTCGCCCCGCCCCGGGCGGCTGCCCCGCTGGACGGTGGGCGGATGGTGCTCACCGCCGGCCACCTCACCGGCGAGTGGTACGGCTTCCGGTCGTACGACACCTTCGGGTTGCCGGAGTCCGAGCAGCTGGTCGTGCTGCACGACGGGCGTACCGGGGCGGTGCGGGCGGTGGCGGTCGGCGAGGAGCTGGGCTCCCGGCGTACCGGGGGATTGGGCGGGGTCGCGGTGGACGCGCTGGCGCGCCCGGACGCGGCCACCCTCGGGGTGATCGGCTCCGGCCGGCAGGCGTGGACCCAGGTCTGGGCCGCCGCGGCGGTACGCCCGCTGCGCGAGGTGACGGTGCACAGCCGCTCGGCCGCCCGCCGGGAGGCGTTCGCGGCCCGGGTCCGCGTCGAACTGGGGGTGCCGGCCCGTGCGGTCGACTCGCCCCGGTCGGCGGTCCGGGACCGGGACGTGGTGGTGCTCGCCACCACCAGCACCACGCCGGTGCTGGACGCCACCGACCTCGCCCCGGGCACCCATGTCAACGCCGTCGGCTTCAAGCAGGCCGACCGGCACGAGTTCGGCTGCGACCTGCTGGACCGCGCCGATCTGCTGGTGACCGACTCGCCGGCCCAGGCGGACGCCTACTCCCCGCCGATGCTCGCCGCCGTCGAGCCGTACGCGGGCCGGCTGCGCGACCTGGGCGCGGTGCTGGCCGCCGCGGTCCCCGGCCGGACCGGCGCGGACCAGGTCTCCCTCTTCTGCTCCACCGGCCTGGCCGGCACGGAGGTCTTCCTCCTCGACCGGCTGGTGCGGGTGGGCGCGGCGGCGGTCTGACCGGTCGCGGATGTGAGCCGGCCGATGCGGCGGCCCGCCGTTGCCGGCCCCCGCCCCGCCGCCCGGTACCCTCGGATGGTGTCTGCCACCTCCTCCGCCCCTGACGGCCGCCGTGTCGCCCTGCTGACCCTGGGCTGTGCCCGCAACGAGGTCGACTCGGAGGAGCTGGCCGCCCGGCTGCACGCCGACGGCTGGCAGGTCACCACCGACGGCGAGGGCGCCGACGTGGTGGTCGTCAACACCTGCGGCTTCGTGGAGAAGGCGAAGCAGGACTCCATCCAGACCCTGCTCGCCGCCGCCGACACCGGCGCCAAGGTGGTCGCGGCCGGCTGCATGGCCGAGCGGTACGGGCGTGAGCTGGCCGACAGCCTCCCCGAGGCGCAGGCGGTGCTCAGCTTCGACGACTACCCGGAGATCTCCGCCCGGCTGAACGCGGTCGTCGCCGGCGAGGCGGTCGCCGCGCACACCCCGCGCGACCGGCGCGAGCTGCTGCCGCTCACCCCGGTCTCCCGCCGGGACAGCGCGGTCTCGCTGCCCGGGCACGGCACCCCCGCCCGGGGCGTCACCGAGACCGACGAGCACACCCCGGCCCACCTGCGCCAGGTGCTGCGCCGCCGGCTCGACACCGGCCCGGTCGCCTCGCTGAAGCTGGCCAGCGGCTGCGACCGGCGCTGCGCGTTCTGCGCCATCCCCGCCTTCCGCGGCGCCTTCGTCTCGCGTACGCCGGACGAGCTGTTGGCCGAGGCGGAGTGGCTGGCCAAGACCGGCGTCCGTGAGCTGGTGCTGGTCAGCGAGAACTCCACCTCGTACGGCAAGGACCTGGGCGATCCCCGGGCGCTGGAGAAGCTGCTGCCGCAGCTGGCCGCCATCGACGGCATCGTCCGGGTGCGGGCGAGCTACCTCCAGCCCGCCGAGACCCGGCCCGGCCTGGTCGAGGCGATCGCCACCACGCCCGGCGTGGCGCCCTACTTCGACCTGTCCTTCCAGCACTCCAGCGAGCCGGTGCTGCGCCGGATGCGTCGTTTCGGCTCCACCGACCGGTTCCTGGAGCTGCTGGCGGGGGCCCGGGCCCTGGCGCCGGAGGCCGGCGCGCGGAGCAACTTCATCGTCGGCTTCCCCGGCGAGACCCGCGCCGACGTCGACGAGCTGGTCCGGTTCCTGACCGAGGCGCGCCTCGACGCGATCGGCATGTTCGACTACAGCGACGAGGACGGCACCGAGGCCGCCGGGCTGCCCGGCAAGGTCTCCGCCGCCACCGTCAAGCGCCGCTACGACAAGCTCAGCGCGCTCGCCGATGAGCTCTGCTCGCAGCGGGCCGAGGATCGGCTCTCCTCGACCGTCGAGGTGCTCATCGACTCGGTCGACGGCGGCGTGGTCGAGGGGCGGGCCGCCCACCAGGCTCCCGAGGTCGACGGCTCGACCACGCTGGTCGCGCCGGTCGACGGCGGGGTCGACCTGGCCGCGCTGCGCCCCGGCGACCTGGTCCGGGCGACGGTCACCGCGACCGAGGGTGTCGACCTGATCGCCGTGCCGGATGAGATGATCTCGGCGGCGCCCGGCGCGGAACGGTGACGGCGGGTCCGGAGGAAGCGGGGGAGCCACGTGGTGCGGTGCCTGGTACGCCCCGGCGGCCCGAACGGGGTGCGGCCGTGACCGGGGCGACGGAGTCGGCGCCGGTGGTCGCCCGGGTGCCGGTGCTCAACGCGGCCAACGCGCTGACCGCCCTGCGGCTGGTGCTGGTGCCGGTCTTCGCGGCGTCGGTGATCGTCTCCGGGACGACGAACGCCGGCTGGCAGATGGCCGCCTGTCTGATCTTCGTGGTCGCCTCGGCGACCGACCTGGTCGACGGCTGGATCGCCCGCCGGTTCAAGCTCGTCACCTCGGTCGGCAAGGTCGCCGACCCGATCGCCGACAAGGCGCTCACCGGCGCCGCCCTGGTGCTGCTCTCCTGGTACGACCGGCTGCCCTGGTGGGTGACGGCGGTGATCCTGGTGCGGGAGTGGGGCGTCACCGCGCTGCGCTTCTGGGTGATCCGGCGCGGCGTGATCGCGGCCAGCCGGGGCGGCAAGATCAAGACGGCGCTCCAGATCCTCGCGATCACCTGGTACCTCTGGCCGCTGCCGGCCGACCTCGCCGCCGTCGGCCCGTGGATCATGGCCGCCGCCGTGGTGGTCACCGTGGTCACCGGCTTCGACTACGTCGCCCAGGCGCTGCGCCTGCGCCGCCCCGCCCGCTGAGGAGCACCCCTGTCGACCCCGCGGCCGCAGGGGGCGCGCCCCGGCGGGTCGCCGCAGCGGCGCCGTGACCGGCGCCGCCGGGCGCAGGATGAGTAGGCGTCGGCAGGCGGGGAAGGGATGCGGGACATGGGGACGGATGCGAACAACGAGCGGCTCGCCGGGAGTCCGGCGGCGGCCGTGGTGCACAGCCTGCACGAGCGGCACGAGACGCTGGCCACCGTCGAGTCCCTGACCGGTGGGCTGCTCTCCGCCTCGATCGTGGAGATCGCCGGGGTCAGCGGGGTCTACCGGGGCGGCCTGGTCACGTACGCCACCGAGCTGAAGTCGGAGCTCGCCGGCGTACCCGCGGAGCTGCTGGCGGAACGCGGGCCGATCGACCCGGACGTGGCGCGGGCGCTCGCCGAGGGCGGGCGGCGGCGCTGCGGGGCGGACTGGGGGCTGGCCACCACCGGCGTGGCCGGGCCGGAGCCGCAGGACGGCAAACCGGTCGGGCTGGTCTACGTCGCGGCGGCCGGGCCCGCCGGCACGGTCGTCCGCCAACTGGACCTCGACGGTGGCCGGGACCACATCCGCTCCGCCGCGGTGATCGAGGCGCTGCGGCTGCTGGTCGAGCGGATCCAGGCCGCCGACGACCCGGCCGGGGCGGCCGTGGACGACGACGCCGCCGCCACGGCGGCCGGCCGGCGGTGACCGGAGATCGGATTTGCCGGGCGGGGTGGGATGTCGGCGGGGCGGGCAACGGGTACGGTTGCGGGAAGGCTCCGGCGCGCGACGCCGGCGACGGCGCGGGCGACCGTGTGCGGCGCGGGCGGATGCCCGGGCGAGAGGGATTCCCGTCAGGGGGAGGTGCGATGATCCTGCTACGCCGCGTGATCGGCGACGCTCTGCGGGCGCGCCGACAGGGTCAGCACCGCACCCTGCGTGAGGTCTCGACCGCCGCCAACGTCAGCCTCGGCTACCTGTCCGAGATCGAGCGCGGCCAGAAGGAGCCCTCCAGCGAGCTGCTGGCCGCGATCTGCGACGCCCTCGGCGCCCGGCTCTCCGAGCTGCTGCGCGAGGTCAGCGACACGGTGGCCCTCGCCGAGCAGCTGCCGGGCGTGCTGGTGCCGATGCAGGACGAGCCGGCCGAGCCGACGCCGGCCCCGGTGGCCGTGGGCAAGGCCACCAACCGGGGCGTCCGCCAGCTCACCTCGGACGGCAAGGTGGCCGTCTCGGTCCGTCAGGACTCGCCGCTGAAGGCCACCCTGCGCAGCACCCGGGTCCGTCCCGCCGAGCGGGACGTGGTCTGCGCCGCCTGACCTCCCGCCCGCCGCGACGCATGGCCGCGTTCGCCCCCGCCGCGTAGGGTTGATCGCAGGCCGTACGGCGCACTCCCGCGGTGCGGATGCCCGACTGGCGTCCGGCTGCCACGATGGGAGCAACCGCGTGGCCGGTCGGCCGGTCCGGCTCCGGTCGAGGCGCAGCGACGCTACTGAGGGGATACCGCGGAGATGGCGAACCCGTTCGTCAAGGGCTGGCACTACCTGATGGCGCTCTTCGGTGCCAAGATCGACGAGCACGCCGATCCGAAGGTGCAGATCCAGCAGGCCATCGAGGAGGCGCAGCGCCAGCACCAGGCGCTGGTCCAGCAGGCGGCCGCGGTGATCGGCAACCAGCGCCAGCTGGAGATGAAGCTCTCCCGGCAGATGTCCGAGGTCGAACGGCTCCAGGCCAACGCCCGGCAGGCGCTGGTCCTCGCCGACCAGGCCCGCGCCCGGGGCGACGAGACCGAGGCCGGCCGCTACGAGCAGTCCGCCCAGGTGCTGGCCACCCAGCTGGTCTCCGCCGAGCAGGCCACCGAGGACCTGAAGACCCTGCACGACCAGGCGCTCGGCGCCGCCGCCCAGGCCCGCCGCGCCGTCGAGAACAACTCGATGATCCTCCAGCAGAAGCTCGCCGAGCGCACCAAGCTGCTCAGCCAGCTGGAGCAGGCCAAGATGCAGGAGAGCGTGGCCCGCTCGCTGGAGTCGATGTCCGCGGTCACCGCCCCCGGCAACACCCCCTCGCTGGACGAGGTGCGCGACCGCATCGAACGCCGCTACGCCAACGCGATGGGCCGTGCCGAGCTGGCCGGCAACTCCGTCGAGGGGCGGATGCTGGAGATCCAGAAGTCGACGCTGGACAGCGCCGGTTCGTCCCGGCTGGAGCAGATCCGCGCCAGCATGGCCGGTGACCAGCTCGGCAGGCAGGAACGAGAACGACCGGGCGTGCAGCAGCAGACCCAGCCGGCCGGCCCGGCGGCCGACCCGGCCGCCGCCGCCCGGCTCGACGAGATCCGGGCGAGCATGACCCGCGACCGCGGCACCGGGGACACCACCGCCGCCGGCTGAGCGGACGGCACGAGGAGGTACGGGTGGCGGACGAGCGAGCACGACACTTCCGTCGGCTGCGCCGGTTGCGGCGTTCGGCCCGACGGTGGAGCGTCCTGGCCGGTGGGCTCGGCGGCGCGGCGGCGGTGCTGACCCCGTACGCGGGGCTCGGGCTGCCCGACGCGGCCTGGGCCGGCGCCGCGGGCAGCGCGGTGGCGCTGGCCGCCTGGCGCTGGGTCGACCTGCGGGCCCTCGGCGCCCGGCCGGCGCCGCCCGCCCTCGACCCGGCCGAGGCCGCCGCCCGGTCCCGGGCCCGGCTGGTCGCCGCCGTGGAGCGCCTTCCCGTCGGCCCGGGGGTGCTGGCCGAGGTGCGCCGGGTCCGGTCCCGGTTGGCGCTGCGCGGCACCACCGCCGCGCAGGCGTGGGCCCGGCTGGACCGGGCGGCGCTCACCCTCGCCGGGATGGCGCCCCGGCTGACCGGGCTGGCCGAGCCGGCGGTGCAGGAGGCCGCCGCGGCCGACCGCTCGCTGCGGGACCTGGCCGGCCGGGCGGCCAGCGTGGAACGTGCCCTCAAGCTGGCCCCGGCCGAGGCCCGACCCCGCCTCGCCGAGGCGCACCGGACGCTGATCGGCCAGCTCGACAGCGGGGTGGCCGCGTACGAGGGGCTGGTAGCGGCGGCGGCCGGCTACGTCGCCGAGGACGCCCGCCCCAGCACCGAGCACCAGGCGGCCTCCCGGCTGACCGAGGCGACCGACCGGCTGCACGGCGTGGCGTCGGCCCTGGCCGAG
>NZ_JAGPYL010000229.1:0-2830 GCF_018070095.1 Micromonospora sp. U56 | reverse complement strand
GACCATCTCGAACGGCACGATCCGGGTGAGTTCCCCGAGATGGCCCGGCGCGAACACGCCCTTCGCCACCGTGATCACCCGGGTGATGACAGAATGCTCCGACAGCGGGACTCCCTCGTAGCTGGCTCGTCTTGGTCGACAAGCCGTTCTACCGGAGTCCCGCTGCCTCCTCTCCAGCACCCTCCATCATGGTCGGCCAGCTGTCGGCGTACAGATGAACGGGGCCAAGTAGGTACGGATCAACGTGTCCAGGTCGACGGTTGGCTTGGCCGCGCCAACTCCGGGGAGCCGCCCGGGTGCGTGGAATCCGATCGCTGGGTTTGCATTCCGCCCGCTATGGTCCGCCGCATGCGGCTGGAGAGAATCACCCCGGAGAACTACGAGGCGGCTCTTGCGCTGTCCGTGCGCCCCGATCAGGAGGACCTGGTCGCGCCTGTGGTCAAGTCGCTCGCCGAGGCGTACGTCTTCGCCGACCACGCCTGGCCGAGACTGATCTATGACGGTGACCGGCTGGTCGGCTTTCTGATGGCCTTCATGGGCATCCCGTGGGATTCCAATCGCAATGCCGGCGACCTGCGCTCCGGCCTCTGGCGACTGAACATCGCGGCCGACGCCCAGGGGCACGGCTACGGTCGGTTCGCGGTCGAGGCCGTATGCGGGGAGATCCGCGCCGTCGGCGGCACCCGGGCGTACGTCACCTGGGAGCCCCGCGTCGGAGGACCGGAGGAGTTCTACCTCAAGCTGGGCTTCCGGCCGACCGGTGAGCAGAGCGGTGGTGAGACCGTCGGTGTCCTCGACCTTTGAAGATCCGGTCGAACCGCTGGCGAGATATCGAAGCGTGGGCCGGGCATACGGCGTCGGAATGACCGGCAAGCGCTGTGGCACCTGGGCACGTTCAGCCGTCCCCGGCAGGGCACGCCGACCTGTACGCCGACACCAGCCCTTGACAACAGGTCCAACGCCCTTAACTTCACGGTCTTGGCCTAAAGGCCGGCTAGCCGGGTGGTGACGGCGGCTCGGGCGGGCGTCCGCGGGCGCGGGCTGCGTCGGATATGGCGACCCCGGTCAGGACGAGGGCGGCAGCGGCGGCGACCACGAGTGGCGGCAGGGGGAGCATCGCCGGTGTCAGGGCGGCCAGCGCGAGGACGCCGATGGGTCGGGACCAGGACACGCGGCCGAATACCGCGTGCTCGAAGCGGGCGCGTCCGGCCAGGTACAGCGCGGGTCCGCCGAGGATGACGGCGATCCAGGCCGGTGGGGTGTGTCCGAGTGGATGGGCGATGACGAGTTCGTCGCCGACGGCGGCGACGACCACGCCGGCCACCATCACCAGGTGGGCGTATGACGTCGATCGGGCGAGGCGGACCGGGTCGGCGGACACGGCAATCGCTTCCGCCAGGACCTGCCCAGCGCGGTAGATGTAGATCCGCCACAGCAGCACGGTGGCCGCGATCGACACTGCGAACGCGGCGGCCCCGTCCGGCGCGAAGCCGCTGCTGCTCAGCGCCAGTCCGGTAACCAGGATCAGCTCGCCGAGCGCGATGATGAAGAACTGCCGGTAGCGCTCGGACAGGTGCTCGCTCGATATCACAAGGTCTTGGCTGGGCGAGCGGCCCGCCCCCGGGGTGGGGAAGCCGATTCTGCCTGCCGTGTGGTCAAGGAGCACCGCGAGTGCCCACAACGCGCCACGCGTCGTACCGTGCACGAGCGCCCCCGCGATCCACGGCAGCGCCGACAGGCCGTACCAGAACAGCCCACGCACGACGTGGCGCTGCAGTTCGTGGCCATGCAGAACGGCCGCGAGGACGAGCCCGCGGCCGAGTTGGACGGCGACGTAGGCGCCCGCGAAGATCAGGCCCGTGTCGCCGAATGCCTCGGGCACCGCGGCCGCCATCACCAGGCTGCCGACCATGGTCGCGATGACCAGCGCCTGGATTACCGGTCGTTGCGGGTCCGTCCGGTCGGTTAGCCACGCGGTGCTGGACCAGACCCACCACATGGCCCCCAACAGCACCAGCGTCCGGAAGACACCGCTGAACCCGAGATCCTCAGCCAGGCCGCGCGAGAGCTGAGCGAGCGCGAGGACAAACACCAGGTCGAAGAAGAGTTCCAGGAACGTGGCCCGCTCTGGATCCCCGGCTTTCCGCATCAGCTCGGCGGTCCTGCTCGTCGTCATCGGCTCGCCCGTTCTGCCAGCTCTGCTCCAGGTTTGGGGGCATTCTGACATGCGGCAGCGGCGGTGACTGCGGACGTGCTGCCGTGGACTGGATCGAGTGACCCGCGTTACACGGACGGGCGACAGTCGAGGCCGATGAGTTCCATCCATCCGTCGCCGCTGGATCGGCTTAGCTCGTCGACCTTCGCCGAACGTCGGCCGGTGCTACAGCCTGGGCACTCGAGCGGCGTGTGGCAGGGAGAGCGACGCCTCGGCACACCGACGCTCGCAAGTGGGTAGGGCACGACAAAACGGTAACGCCCAGGTCGTGAAGCGGCTCTTGCCACGGAACGTCGCCAGCTTGGCGAGGATCGCCACCATCGCGTCGGACGCAGCCTGGTGGGCGACGTCGGTCACCGGGGAGCGCGTCGCGCACCGGCGCACCTCCCGCAACGCCGCGCGCACCGGCATCTCGTGCAGCCAATCGGATGCCACGTCTCGCTCGGCACCGGTGCCGGAGAGAGCTGCACCCATCCGGCTGGCTCCTCGTCCAGGCCGACCACGTCGGCGTGGGCCGGCGCGCGTGGACCCGACGCCGGGCGGGTGGCGGTACAGCTCCTCCACGCCCCAGAAGCAGCCCCCGGCGAGGGGCGCCTTGTCGGTGGTCACGGCGGC
>NZ_JAGPYL010000228.1:0-2901 GCF_018070095.1 Micromonospora sp. U56 | reverse complement strand
GCGGAGATTCGTCCGGATACCGGTGTGGTATCCGGACGCATCTCCAACGCGGCCCGGTCGTCGTCTGGGCCCGCCGCAGGCCGGCCAGGGACTTTGACCCAGGCCCTGGGCGTAGGCCGGAGACGCGACGGCCCCCGGCACCGAGGTGTCGGGGGCCGTCGCCGGCGGTCGTCGCCGGTACGCCTCAGGTGGCCTTGATCGTGCCGGTGAGCAGCAGCGCGAGCACCAACGTGCCGAGCGCCACCCGGTAGAGCACGAAGACGTACAGGGTGTGGTGGGCCACGTAGCGCAGCAGCCAGGCGATCGCGGCGTAACCGATGGCGAAGGCGATCGCGGTGGCCACCACCATCTGCGCCACGCTCGGCACCGAGGTGCCCGGTGCGGCCGGTTCGAACACGTCACCGACGCTGAAGATCCCGGACATCACCACCGCCGGGATGGCCAGCAGGAACGAGTACCGCGCCGCCGCCTCCCGGGTGAGGTTGAGCAGCAGGCCGGCGGTGAGCGTGCCACCGGAGCGGGACACCCCGGGGATCAGCGCCATCGCCTGGGCGAAGCCCATCACCACGCCGTCGCGCATCCGGAAGTTCTCCAGGGTGCGGGTCTGCCGCCCCCAGTACTCGGCGAAGGCGAGCACGAAGGCGAACACGATCAGGGTGGTGGCGACCACCCACAGGTTGCGGCCGGCGGTGCGGATCTGGTCCTTGAACAGGAAGCCGAACAGCCCGATCGGGATCGAGCCGACGATCACGTACCAGCCCATCCGGTAGTCGAGGCTGGCGCGCACCGAGCGGTCCCGCAGGCCCAGCAGCCAGGTGCGGGTGATCCGCCAGATGTCCTTGGCGAAGTAGATCAGCACCGCCGCCTCGGTGCCCAGCTGGGTCACCGCCGTGAAGGAGGCGCCGGCGTCCCGGTCGAAGAAGATCGCGGAGGTGATCCGCAGGTGTCCGGACGAGCTGACCGGCAGGAACTCGGTGAGTCCCTGGACGATGCCCAGGACGATGGCTTCGACCCAGGTCACTCGCCGACCCCGGACAGCTCCAGCGCCTCGGCGACGGTACGCAGGGTCTGCACGCCGCTGTCCCGGTCGGCGACGAAGAGGGTCACCGAGAGGGTGGTCACGCCCGCCGCGGCGTACTCGCGCATCCGCTCGGCGATGCGCTCCTTGGGGCCGAGCAGCGAGGTGCGGTCGATGAACTCCATCGGCACCGCGGCGGCCGCGTCGCGCTGGCGCTTGGCCAGGTAGAGGTCCTGCACCTCGCGGGCGGCGTCGCCGTAGCCCATCCGGGTGGCGAGCTGGTTGTAGAAGTTCTGCTGGCGGCTGCCCATCCCGCCGACGTAGAGCGCGGCGTACCAGCGGACCAGCTCGGCGCAGGTGGCGACGTCGTCGCCGACCACCACCGGCACGGAGGGGACCACGTCGAAGCCGGCCAGTTCCTTGCCGGCCCTGGCCCGGCCGGCGCGCACCGAGGCGAGCTGCTCCTCGGCGAACTCCGGCGCGTAGAAGACGGCCAGCCAGCCGTCGGCCACCTCGCCGGCCAGCTCCAGGTTCTTCGGGCCGACGGCGGCCAGGTAGATCGGGATGTGCTCGCGGGGCGGGTGGAAGCCCAGCCGCAGCGCCTTGCCGGGGCCGTCGGGCAGCGGCAGCGTGTAGTGCTCGCCGTCGTAGGCCACCTCCTTGCGGGCCACGGCGAGCTTCACGATGTCGACGTACTCGCGGGTGCGGGCCAGCGGCTTGGCGAACCGCACGCCGTGCCAGCCCTCCGAGACCTGCGGCCCCGAGACGCCCAGGCCGAGCCGGAACCGGCCGCCGGAGAGCGCGTCGATGGTGGCCGCGGTCATCGCGGTCATGGCCGGGGTCCGGGCGGGGATCTGCATCACCGCGCTGCCCACGTCGATCCGCTGGGTCTGGCCGGCCATCCAGGCCAGCATGCTGGGCGAGTCGGAGCCGTAGGCCTCCGCCGCCCACACCACCGAGTAACCGAGCCGGTCCGCCTCCTGGGCAAGTGCCAGGTGGTCGGCGGGCGTGCTCCACGCCGTCTGGTATCCGAGGCTGAGCCCGAGTCGCACTGGATCCTCCCCCATCCGCACCACAGGTCGCACCAGGGTACGCAATGGCGGCGGTGGACCCGATCACCGGCTCACCCGGGCCCCGCGGGGTGCCCGGCGACCAGCGCGGGGCCCCGCCACGGTCGGATCGGCGACGTGGCGGGCAGAGATGACGGGAGCGAGGATATCCGTGACGCCAGGTTCGAAATAAGGTTCATCCATGCAACAGCGACCGCTCGGCCGAAGCGGGCTGGCGGTTTCCCGGCTCGCGCTCGGCACCATGACGTGGGGCCGGGACACCGACGCCGACGACGCGGCCGCCCAGCTGAAGAGTTACCTCGACGCGGGCGGCAACCTCGTCGACACCGCGGACGTCTTCGGCGACGGTGACGCCGAGTCGGTGCTCGGCTCGCTGCTGGGCGCCCTGGTCCCCCGCGACGAGCTGCTCATCGCCACCAAGGCGGGGCTGCGGCCGGGCAGCGGCCGGCGCCGGGACGGCTCGCGCGGGCACCTGCTGCGCACCCTGGACGCCTCGCTGCGCCGCCTGGGCACCGACCACGTCGACCTGTGGCAGGTCCACGGGTACGACCCGGACACGCCGCTGGAGGAGACCCTGGCGGCGCTGGACCACGCGGTCGCCAGCGGCCGGGTCCGCTACGTCGGCGTGTCGAACTTCTCCGGCTGGCAGACCGCGCGCGCCGCCGCGTGGCAGGCGGCCTGGCCGGGGCGCGCCCCGATGATCGCCGCGCAGGTGGAGTACTCGCTGCTGGAGCGGGGCGTCGAACGGGAGGTGCTGCCGGCCTGCGGCGCGCTCGGGCTGGGCGTGCTGCCCTGGTCCCCGCTGGGCCGTGG
>NZ_JAGPYL010000227.1:0-2931 GCF_018070095.1 Micromonospora sp. U56 | reverse complement strand
GATCGTGTACTGCGCCTCGCCGGCGGTGGCGAAGACCAGCGAGGTGCTGGGCGGGCTGGCCACCGTGGTGGACGCCGGCGACCCGCTGGACCCGGCCCGGGCGCTGGCCGACCTGGCCGGGCGCGGGGTGGACCGGCTGATGGTGGAGGGCGGCGGGTCGGTGCACGCCCAGTTCCTCACCGCCGGGCTCGCCGACGAGCTGCACCTGGTGGTCGCCCCGTTCTTCGTCGGCGACCCCCGGGCACCCCGCTTCGTCCGCGACGGCCCGTTCCCGTGGCATCCCGGCCGGCGGGCCCGGGTGGTCGAGGCCCGCCAGATCGGTGACGTGGTGCTGGTCCGGTACGCCCTGTCGGAACGCTGCCCGGACGCCTGAGCCGGTGAACCGGCGGGCCCGTTCGTCCGTACCACCGGCCGACCCGGAGAAACGACCTACTACGCTTCGTCGTAGGGGGTGGGGTGTGGCGGACGAGGGAGCGGCTGTGGTGGTCGAGGGCGACGAGCAGGTGACCGCGTGGGCGCTGGCCGCCGGGCGGGGTGACCCGCTGGCGCTGCCCGCGTTCGTCCGGGCCACCCAGGGCCCGACCTGGCGGTTCCTGCACCACCTGCTGGCCGACGCGGAGACCGACGACCTGGTGCAGGAGACGTACCTGCGGGCGATGCGCGCGCTGCCCCGGTTCGCCGCCCGGTCCTCGGCGCGGACCTGGCTGTTCGGCATCGCCCGGCGGGTCGCCGCCGACCACCTCCGGTCCCGGCGGGCCCGCCCGCCGGCCACCACCATCGACGGGTACGACCCGCCGTCGGCGGGCCGGTTCGAGAACGTCGTGGTGCTGGACGCCCTGCTGCGGCAACTGCCGGCCGAGCGGCGCGAGGCCTTCGTCGCCACCCAGCTTCTCGGCCTGTCGTACGCCGAGGCGGCGCAGGCCTGCGACTGTCCCGTCGGCACCATCCGGTCGCGGGTGGCGCGGGCCCGAGCGGACCTGGTCGACGCCATGGCCGACCGCGCCACCCGGACGGACACCCGGGCCGGCTGACCCGCCGCCGGCCCGGATCGTTCCGTAAGGACATCGCAAGGTTCCCGCGCCCCGGCACCGGCCCGGCCCACGGCTACGCTGACCGGCACGAGGGGGAGGTACGCGTGCCGCAACGGGTGCTGGTCGTCGACGACGACCGGACGGTCAGCGACGTGGTCTGCCGCTACCTGGAACACGCCGGCTACCAGGTGGACCACGTCGCCGACGGCGCCGCCGCGCTGGCCGCCGTCGCCGCGGCGCCGCCGCAGCTGGTGGTGCTCGACGTGATGCTGCCCGGGGTCGACGGGCTGGAGGTCTGCCGACGGCTGCGGGAGCGCCCGGACGGCGTACCCATCGTGATGTTGACCGCGCGCGGCGACGAGGCCGACCGGATCCTCGGCCTGCAACTGGGCGCGGACGACTACCTGAGCAAGCCCTTCTCCCCACGCGAGCTGGTGCTGCGGGTCCGGTCGGTGCTGCGCCGGGCCGGCGGCGAGCCGGCCGGCACGGCGGCGGAGGTGCTCACCGACGGCGGCCTCACCGTCGAGACCGGCTCCCGGGTGGCCCGGCTGCACGGTCGGGAACTGGCCCTCACGCTGCGCGAGTTCGACCTGCTGGCCCACCTGATGCGGCACCCGGCGCGGGCGTTCCGCCGGGCCGAGCTGCTGGAGCGGGTCTGGGGCTGGAGCTTCGGCGACCAGTCCACCGTCACCGTCCACGTGCGCCGGCTGCGGGAGAAGATCGAGGCCGACCCGGCCGACCCGCGCCGGATCGTCACGGTCTGGGGCGTCGGCTACCGGTACGAGCCGGTCGATGGCTGACCTCGCGCTGATCTTCGGGGCGGCGCTCGCCGCGGCCTGCTGCGTCGGGCTGCTCGGCGCGGGGGCGCTGCGGCTGCTGCGCGGCCGGTCGATCACGGTGCACATCTCCGTCCTGCTGGCGATGACGGTGAGCGCGGTGGCGGCCGGCGTCGCGGTGATCGCCGAGGCGATGTTCCTCTCCCCGCACGACCTGGAGGTGGTGCTGATCACCGTCTCGGCGGCGGCGGTGGTCAGCCTCGCCGTCGGCTGGCTGTTCGGCCGGCGGCTCGCCGCGGCGGCGGTCTGGGCGGACCAGGCGCGGGAGCGGGAGCGGCGGATCGAGAAGGGCCGCCGCGACCTGGTCGCCTGGGTGTCGCACGACCTGCGCACGCCGCTGGCCGGGCTGCGGGCGATGGCCGAGGCGCTGGAGGACGGGGTGGTCGCCGACCCGGCGACGGTGCACGAGTACCACCGCCGGATCCGGGTGGAGACCGACCGGATGACCCGCCTCGTCGACGACCTGTTCGAACTGTCCCGGATCAACGCCGGGGCGTTGCGGCTGTCGCTGTCCGCGGTGCCGCTGGGTGACGTGGTCTCCGACGCCCTGGCCGGCACCGCGCCGCTGGCCGCGGCCCGCCGGATCCGGCTGGTGGCCGCCGAGTCGGGCTGGCCGACGGTGACCGCCAGCGAGCCGGAGCTGGCCCGGGTGGTGGGGAACCTGCTGCTCAACGCGGTGCGCTACACGCCGGACGACGGCACCGTGCGGGTCGACGCGGGCCGCGACGGCGACGCCGCCTGGCTGGCCGTGGCGGACACCTGCGGCGGCATCCCCGAGGACGACCTGCCCCGGCTCTTCGACGTGGCCTTCCGGGGCGAGCCGGCCCGCACGCCCCGGCCGGGCAACGGCGGCGCCGAGGGCTCCGGCGGGCTGGGCCTGGCGATCGTGCGCGGGCTGGTCGAGGCGCACGGCGGCCGGGTCGACGTGCGCAACGTCGCCGGCGGGTGCCGGTTCGTCGTCCGGCTGCCGCTGGCCGACGGCTGACCCGGCCCGGCCGACCGTCGGACGCCCGGACCGGCGGGACGGCGCGGCCGGCGAGCCGGACCAGCGGGTCGGGGGGGGG
>NZ_JAGPYL010000226.1:0-3140 GCF_018070095.1 Micromonospora sp. U56 | reverse complement strand
GACCCCCTCCGCGCCCCAGCCGCCGTACCAGCCTGACCCCCCGCCCCCCGCCGTCCCCCGCCGCCCCGCGCCGCGAGCGCGCACTTTCCCCGAAAGAGTGGCCTCGGACGACGGAATGCGCCCTCTTTCCCAGAAATTGCGGTCGCCCGTCGACCACGCCGCCGGCCCGCCCGTCGTGCGCGCACTTTCTCGGAATGAGTGGCCTCGGGCGGCGGGATGCGCCCTCGTTCTCGGAAATTGCGAGCGGGCGTCGGGGGTGGGGGTGCCGTCAGGAGACGGTGAAGAGGAGGTGGTTGACGGTCAGGGCGGTGAGCGCCTGGGCGGCCAGCCACCAGCGGCGGGCCGGAGCGGGCAGGTGCGCGGCGGCGACCAGCAGCCAGACCGCGAACGGCAGCCAGATCCGCTCCACCTCGGCCTTGCTCATGCCGGACAGGTCGGCGCCGATCACCGCCAGCGCGGCGGCGGCCGGCAGCAGCACGGTCGGCCCGAGCAGCCGCACCCGGGACGCCGGCGCGACCGCCCAGCGGTGTGCGAGGAGGCCGCCCACCAGCCGGCCGGCGACGCGGCCCGAAGCCCCGACCGCCGGGGCGGACGCGGCCGACTCCGCCGCACCGGCTCGCGCCGTGCCGCGCCAGCCGGCCCGGGCCGCCAGGAGTGTGCGGCGCAGCGCCGGCCCGACCACCGGCCCGGCCGAGAGCAGCACCGCCGCCAGATTGGCCCAGACCCAGTACCCGTACGGGCGGTCGGCCGCCCAGCCCTGGTAGTAGCGCTCGACCACCCGGTCGTACCCCTGCCACCACTGGAAGCCGGCGAGGGTGAACGCCACGACCACCGCGCCCACCCCGGCCGCTCCGGCGAGCAGCGCACCGCGCCGACCCGAGGGGCGCAGCGCCAGCACGGCCAGGGCCAGCGGCCCGACCAGCACGAAGCCGTACGACAGGTGCAGCGCGACGCCGAGCAGCAGCCCGCCGGCCAGCGCGGTCGCGGGTCCGCGTACCGCCAGCAGGGCGAGGCCGGCGGCGACCACGCCGGTGAAGACGCCGTCGGCGGAGGCGCCCACCCAGACCGCCCCGGGCAGCAGCACCAGGAACGGCAGCACCGCCCGGGTCGCCTCGCCGGCGCCCAGCGCCCGCAGCGCCAGCGGTACGGACACCACGATGCTCGCCCCGACCAGGACGCAGGCCAGCGCCGCCGCCGTCCCGCCGCCCAGGCCGACGCGGTCCAGGCCGACGAAGAACAGCAGCGCGCCCGGCGGGTGGCCGGCGGTGTGGGTGGACCACGAGTCCGGCTGGAAGTCGAGGATCCGGTCGGTGAAGCCGGCCAGCATCCGCCGGACGTCGGTCACCCCGGGCACCTCGTGCAGGTACTCCGCCTGGGGGGTGAGCCGCCGGGTCAGCCCCGCCGACCAGCCGTCCACCAACGCGAGGGCCAGCGTCCACGCCACCGCCGCCAGGTAGCCGGCGCCGAGCAGCGGGCCCCACCGGGCGGTCCGGGCCCAGCGCAGCCCGGGGCCGAGCACGACGCCGGCGACCAGCAGCGCCGCCGGCGTGCCCCAGCCCAGGTGCGGCCGCCAGCTGGCGTAGAGCGGCGCGGCGTCGGCGTGCAGACCCACCCCCCGGTGGTTCAGCACCGCGCCGACGGCCACCGCGGCGGCCAGCAGCGCCGCCTCGACCGCCAGCACGACGACATCGCCCCGGTCGCGGGCCGGGGCACGGTCGGGGGCGGGCGAGCGGGGGAGCGTGGCACCGGGTCTCATGTCGACCGGACGGTATACACCTGCGCGCCGGCTCGTCAGCCGAACCACCGGTACGTCACCGGACGGTAAGAAATGCCTGCTCGGTAAGCGTTCCGTAAGGCCGAACGCGGCGCGGGCGGCCCCGGGCGGACCTAGCGTCGGCGGTATGCAGACGCAGATCGACGTGGTGCTGCCGTGCCTGGACGAGGCCGCCGCCCTGCCCGGCGTGCTGACCGCGCTGCCGCCCGGCTACCGGGCGATCGTGGTGGACAACGGCTCCCGGGACGGCTCGCCCGAGGTGGCCGCCCGGTACGGCGCCCGGGTGGTGCACGAGTCCCGCCGGGGGTACGGCGCGGCCGTGCACGCCGGGATCGAGGCCGCCGAGACGGAGCTGGTCTGCGTCCTCGACGCCGACGGCTCCTTCGCCCCTCGGGAGCTGCCCGCCCTGGTCGCCCCGGTCGCCGAGGGGATCGCCGACCTGGCCGTCGGCCGCCGCCGCCCGGTCAGCGTCGGGGTGTGGCCCTGGCACGCCCGCGCCGGCACCGCGCTGGTCGCCGCGCTGCTGCGGCACCGGGGCGTTCCGCTGCGCGACCTGAGCCCGATCCGGGTGGCCCGGCGCGAGGCGCTGCTGGCTCTCGGCGTCACCGACCGGGCCTTCGGCTATCCGCTGGAGCTGCTGATCCGGGCGGCCGCGGCGGGCTGGCGCATCCACGAACTCGACGTCGCCTACGCCCCCCGTGCCGTCGGCACCCGCTCCAAGGTCTCCGGCTCGGTCCGCGGCACCCTGCGCGCCACCCGCGACTTCGCCGCCGTGCTGCGCAGCGTGGACGGTCCCCGGTGACCGTGCTGCTGGTGGTCGCCAAGGCGCCCGTGCCCGGCGCGGTGAAGACCCGGCTCTGCCCGCCCGCGACCGGCGTGCAGGCCGCCCGGGTGGCCGCCGCCGCGCTGCGGGACACCCTGGACGCCGTCCGGGAGACCCCCGGCGTGACGCCGGTGCTGGCGTTGGCCGGCCGCCTCGCCGACGCCGAGGACGCCGCCGCGCTGGCCGCCGCCGTCGCCGGCTGGCCGGTCCTGCCGCAGCGGGGCGCGGACTTCGCCGCCCGGCTGGTGCACGCCCACGCCGACGTCGCCGACGCCTTCCCGGGCCGTCCGGTGCTCCAGATCGGCATGGACACCCCGCAGCTGACCCCGGCGCGGCTGGCCGCGGCCGTACGCCGGCTGGCCGACGCCGACGCCGACGCGGTGCTGGGTCGGGCCGCCGACGGCGGCTGGTGGGCGCTGGGGCTGCGCGACCCCCGGCAGGCGGTGGCGCTGCGCGCGGTGCCGATGTCGACCCCGGACACCGGCCGGTCGACCTGGTCGGCGCTGGCCGAGCGGGGGCTGCGTACCGTGCCGCTGCCGGTGC
>NZ_JAGPYL010000225.1:0-3506 GCF_018070095.1 Micromonospora sp. U56 | reverse complement strand
GCCCGGATCGTGCCGGAACGCGGCGTTCAACCCGGCCTCCGGCTCGTCCGGCACGATCCGGGCGCCGGCCGCGCCCAGCAGCGCCGCGGCCCGCTCGTCGCCGGTGACCACCAGGACCTCGGTGACCGCAGGGCAGGCCCGCACCGCGCGGACCGTGTCGGCGGCCAGGGCCAGGGCCAGCTCCTCGTGGGGTACGGCCGGCAGCGCGCCCCGCAGCCGGCTCTTCGCCGCGCCCAGGCGCTTCACCGGCACCACCACGGTCCACCTCGGCTGACCCACGCGACAATCCTGCCAGCGTCGACGGTGGTACCCGCACTGGCCGTACCCGGGGCGAGCAGGCATGATTTCCGCTGCGGGCCGCACCGGTGGGTGCGGCGCGCGGGGTTGGGGCGACGAGGAGGCAGGGTGACACGGCGCAGGCTGGGTTTCTGGCAACGTTTCGCCGTGGCGCTGGTCAAGCCCGTGATGCTGGTCTGGACCCGGCGCACCTGGCGCGGCGCCGAGCAGTTGCGCCGTGACGGCGGCATCATCATCGTGCCCAACCACCTCTCGCACGCCGACCCGCTGGTCTCGGCGCACTTCATCTACGAGGCCGGCCGCTGGCCGCAGTACCTCGGCAAGGCCAGCGTCTTCCGGGTGCCGGTGATCGGGTGGATCCTGCACCGCTGCCGGCAGATCCCGGTGGAACGCGGCACCGCCGACGCGGTCAAGTCGCTGGACAAGCTGATCGCCGCGCTCGATGCCGGCGGCGCGGTGGTGATCTACCCGGAGGGCACCATCACCCGCGAGCCGGAGCTGTGGCCGATGAAGGGCAAGACCGGGGCGGCCCGGTTGGCGCTGGCCACCGGCGCGCCGGTGATCCCGCTGGCGATGTGGGGCCCGGAGCAGCTGTTCGACCCGCGGACCACCCGCTTCGGCCTGCGGCCCCGCACCCCGGTGACCGTGGTCGCCGGCGAGCCGGTCGACCTGAGCCGGTGGGCGGGCGCCACCCCGAGCCGGGCGGTGCTGGAAGAGATGACCGACGAGATCATGTTGAGCCTGCGCGCCCTGCTCGCCGACATCCGGGGTGGCACGCCGCCCCCGCTGTGGGAACGTCCCGCCCGTCCGCGTACTTCCGAGGTGACCTGATGAGCGAGCGGATCGACCGGCTCAGTGTGGTGGCGCCGCGCGCCGCCGATCGTGTGGAGGCGAGGGCATGAGCGGCCATGTGGCGGTGCTGGGGGCCGGGTCCTGGGGGACCGCCTTCGCCAAGATCCTCGCCGACGCCGGCCGGGACGTGACGATCTGGGCCCGGCGGGAGTCGGTCGCCGACGCCATCCGGGTCCACCGGCGCAACCCGGACTACCTGCCCGACCTGCGGCTGCCCGAGCGGGTCACCGCGACCGGCGAGGCGGCCAAGGCGATCTCCGGCGCCGAGCTGGTGGTGCTCTCGGTGCCGTCGCAGACGCTGCGCGGCAACCTCGCCGACTGGGCCGGCCACCTCGCCCCGGACTCGACCCTGGTCTCGCTGATGAAGGGCATCGAGCTGGGCACCACCCGGCGGATGAGCGAGGTGATCGTCGAGACCGCCGGGGTCAGCCCGGACCGGGTGGTGGTGGTCTCCGGCCCCAACCTGGCCCCCGAGATCGCTGCCGAGCAGCCCGCCGCGACCGTGGTCGCCAGCACCGACGCCCGCCGCGCCGCGCTGGTGCAGTCCTCCATCCGGACGCCGTACTTCCGCCCGTACACCAACGACGACGTGATCGGCTGCGAGCTGGGCGGGGCGGTCAAGAACGTGATCGCCCTGGCGTACGGGATCGCCACCGCGATGGGCTTCGGCGACAACACCCGGGCGATGCTGATGACCCGCGGGCTCGCCGAGACCGCCCGGCTGGGCGTCGCGCTCGGCGCCGACCCGATCACCTTCGCCGGCCTCGCCGGCATGGGTGACCTGGTCGCCTCCTGCTCCTCGCCGCTGGCCCGCAACCGCACCTTCGGTGAGCACCTCGGCCGGGGGGAGACGCTGGAGCAGGCGCAGGCGGCGACCCGGCAGACCGCCGAGGGCGTGAAGAGCTGCCTGGCCATCCGGGACCTGGCCCGGGCGCACGGGGTGGAGATGCCGATCACCGAGCAGATCGAGCGGATCTGCCACGAGGGCATGGACCCCCGGCTCGCCGTGGACGCCCTGATGAGCCGCACCGCCAAGCCGGAGTCGTACGAGTGAGCGCCGCCGAGCCGCAGTGGCGGGACGGCACCCGCTGCGTCCGGGCCGGGCTGCCGGAGCCGGTGCCCGGCGACCCGTTCCTGCCCGGGCCGGTCTTCGCCGCGCCGTACCACCTCGACCCGTGGGAGGGGCCGGCCGCCGCGGCGAACGGCTACGGCCGGCCGGACAACCCCACCCGGCGGCTGCTGGAGTCGGCCATCGGCGAGCTGGAGGGAGGCGACTGCCGGGTCTTCGCCAGCGGTCAGGCCGCCATCACCGGGCTGCTGCTGGCCGTGCTGCGACCCGGGGACACCGTGCTCCTCCCCGCCGACGGGTACTTCCCGGTGCGCGCCTTCGCCACCGCCACCCTCGAGGGAATGGGGGTGCGGGTCGGGTTCGTGCCGACCGTCGGGCCGTACCCGTCGTTCGAGGGCGTCCGGCTGTTGATGCTGGAGACCCCGGCGAACCCCGGCCTGGACGTGGTTGACGTCGCCGCGCTGGCGCGGGACGCGCACGCCGCCGGCACCCTGCTGGTGGTCGACAACACCACCGCCACCCCGCTCGGGCAGCGCCCGCTGGACCTCGGCGCCGACCTGGTGGTCGCCTCCGGCACCAAGGCGCTGACCGGGCACTCCGACCTGCTGCTGGGCTACGTGGCGACCCGCTCGGCGGAGCTGCTGGCGACGCTGACCGCCTGGCGCACCACCACCGGCGCGGTGCCCGGGGCCTTCGACGCCTGGCTGGCGCACCGGTCGCTGGGCACCCTCGACCTGCGACTGGCCCGCCAGTCCGCCAACGCGGCGGCGGTGGCCGAGCTGCTCGCCGGGCGCGCCGACGTGACCGGCCTGCGCTGGCCCGGGCGACCGGAGGACCCGGCGTACCCGGTGGCCTCGGCGCAGATGCGGCGGATGCCCGGCGTGGTCTCCTTCGACCTCGGCGCCGCCGACCGGGTGAGCCGGTTCGTCGAGGCGGCCCGACTGGTCGCCGCCGCGACCTCCTTCGGTGGCCTGCACACCACCGCCGACCGGCGGGCGCAGTGGGGCGACGACACCGCGCCGGGCTTCGTCCGGCTCTCCTGCGGCGTGGAGGACACCGCCGACCTGGTCGCCGACATCGCCGCCGCACTGGACGCCGCCGGGCCGGCCCGTCCGCTATCGTGACCCCCGGCCCGTGCGGGCCCCGACCCGAGGTGGTCGAGGACCTCCTGGGCATCGTGCAGACCTTCTCGTGGCGGCTGTACGGTCTGCGCCGCTACGAGAAGGAGTTGAAAAGGGCGGACCTGACCATGGAGGGTGACCGGTGAAGGTCACCCGGATCGCCTACT
>NZ_JAGPYL010000224.1:0-3591 GCF_018070095.1 Micromonospora sp. U56 | reverse complement strand
CGCCGGGTACGGCGAGCCGCGCCCGCTGGGGCTCACCCAGCACCGCGGGGCCGGCCGGGCCAGCCCCGGCGACTTCCCCACCCCGGCGGAGCAGCTGGCCCGCATCCGGGGGCCCCAGCCCTTCAACCACCGGTCCCCGGCCGCCCGGCGGGACCTCGCCGCCGAGGTCAGCGGCACCGGCCTGGACCGGCACGGCGGTCGCCGCGGCGGCCGGTCCCGGCAGGCCGCCGGCGAGGACCACCGGCTCAGCCAGCTCCGCACCGAGCTGCGTAACCACCCCTGCCACGGCTGCCCGGACCGGGAGGAGCACGCCCGCTGGGCGGAGCGCAGCCGCCGGCTGGAGAAGGACACCGAGGAGCTGCGCCAGCGGGTGGCCGGCCGGACCGGCTCGCTGGCCCGGACGTTCGACCGGATCGTCGCGCTGCTCACCGCCCGGGGCTACCTCTCCGCCGACGGCGGGGTCACCGACGCCGGCCGGATGCTCGGCCGGATCTGGACCGAGGCCGATCTGCTGGTCGCCGAGTGCCTGCGCCGGGGAGTCTGGGACGGGCTCTCCCCGGCCGAGCTGGCCGCCGCCGTCTCGGTGGTGTTCTTCGAGGCCCGCCGCGACGTCGACGAGCGGGCCGGACTGCCCCGCGGTCCGGTCGCCGACGCGGTCGACGAGACGCTCAAGCTGTGGGGGGAGATCGAGGCCGACGAGGCCGGCCGAGGTCTCACCGTCACCCGCGAGCCGGACCTCGGCTTCGCCTGGCCGATCTACCGCTGGGCCCGGGGCGAGGCCCTGGCCAAGGTGCTGGCCAGCGGGCACGAGATCGACGGGGAGATGCCCGCCGGCGACTTCGTGCGCTGGTCCCGGCAGGTCGTCGACCTGCTCGGCCAGCTCGCCGACTCCGGTGGCGCCTCGGCCGACCTGCGGTCCACCGCGCGGCAGGCGATCGCCGCCGTCAACCGCGGCGTGCTGGCCTACCACTTCTCCACCTGAGAACCCGCGGCGGTCGTCGCCCCTCCCGGCCGGTGGTCAGGGCCGGTCGGCGAGGGCGTCGACCAGTCGCCGGCAGGAGCCGGCCAGGTTCCACCGCTGCGCCAGCTCCAGCAGCCGCTCCGGCTGCGCGGGCGCCGTCGGCAACGCGGTGGGCAGCGCCGGCAGCGGTACGTCCCGGGCCACCTCCACCACCTTCGGCGCGACGGCCAGGTAGCCCCGGGCCGCGTCCAGCTTGGTGCGCAGCCCCGGCGCGAAGCCGGAACCGGGCTCGTCCAGCGCGGCGAGGATGCCCGCGAGGCCGCCGTACCGGTCGATCAGCCGGGCGGCCGTCTTCTCACCCACCCCGGGCACGCCGGGCAGCCCGTCGCTCGGGTCGCCGCGCAGCGCGGCGAAGTCGGCGTACCGGTCGGCGGGCACCCCGTAGCGGGCACGGACCGCCGCGTCGTCGCAGTCCTCCAGCTTGGCCACGCCCCGCCCGATGTAGAGCAGCCGCACCCCGCGCCCGTCGTCGACGAGCTGGAACAGGTCGCGGTCGCCGGAGACCACCTCCACCGGCGCGTCCTGGGTCACCGACAGCGTGCCCAGCACGTCGTCGGCCTCGTAGCCGGTCGCGCCGACCGCGGTGATGCCGATCGCCTCCATCACGTCCAGGATCATCGGCACCTGCGGGGAGAGGGTGTCCGGCACCACCTCGCCGCCCTGCGGCGCCACCCGGTGCGCCTTGTACGACGGCAGCAGCTCCACCCGCCAGGCCGGCCGCCAGTCGTGGTCCAGCGCGCAGACCATCCGGTCGGGGCGGCGGGTGCGCACCAGTTGGGCGAGCATGTCGAGGAAGCCGCGGACGGCGTTGACCGGCTGGCCGTCCTCGGTCTTCGCGGCCGACTCGGGGATGCCGAAGTAGGCCCGGAAGTAGAGACTCGGCGCGTCGATCAGCAGGATCGGGGGTCGCTGTGCCACGCCCGACAGCCTGTCACAGCCCTACGACGGGGTGGGAACGTGGCGTGCCGGCCCGGCCGGCTCCGGTCGGGGCGGGTGTCTACCGCTCGTCGTCGTGACGGTAGAGCGTCGCGCGACGGGCCACGTACTGCAGGGCGTAGCTGGCCAGCAGCAGCACGATCGCCAGCACCACCTCGACGCCGGCGAGGACGCCGTCGGCGACGGTCAGACCGAGCCCGAGCAGCGCCAGCCCGAGCACGGCGAGGATGCCGGCCGCGAGCATCCGGCGACGCCGTACCGCTGCGCGCTCCTGCGTCACCGTCCCCACCTTCCCATCCGTCACCCCCGGTCCAGGTTATCGGCGGCGACCGGCAGGCGGGCCGGTAATCCGGTGGCGGCCCGGGCCCGCACCGGCAGACTGCCGGCATGGCGTTCGTACCCGGCCTGACGCTCTGCCGCAGGTTCCACGACGAGATCCTCGCGCCGCTGCTGGCGCGGCGCTGTCCCGGGTTGGCCTACGCGGCCGGCCTGCTCGACGGCGGCTCGGAACTGCTCGGGCTGGACACGCCCCGCTCCACCGACCACGACTGGGGTCCGCGGGCCCAACTCTTCGTCGCCGACGCCGCAGACGTCGCGCCGGTCCGCGCCGCGCTGGACGTCGGCCTGCCGGCGCAGTTCCTGAGCTGGCCGACCCGGTTCGCCGGCGGCCCCGGCACGCGGCTCGGGGTGGTGGACGCGGCCGGTGACCGACACGGGGTCGGCGTGGACGAACTCGACGGCTGGCTACGGGGCCGGCTCGGTTTCGACCCGGCCGCCGGGGTCACCACGGAGGACTGGCTGTCGCTGCCGACCCAGCGACTGGCCGAGCTGACCGGTGGGGCGGTCTTCCATGACGGGCTCGGCGGGGCGCTGCGCGCTGCCCGGGCCCGGCTGGCCTGGTACCCGGACGACGTGTGGCGCCACGTGCTGAGCGCCGCCTGGACCCGGATCGGCCAGTGCGAGCACCTGGCCGGGCGGTGCGCCGAGGTCGGCGACGAGCTGGGCAGCCGGGTGGTCACCGCCGGGTTGGCCCGCGACCTGATGCGCCTCGGGCTGCTGCTGCACCGCCGCTGGCCCCCGTACGACAAGTGGCTCGGCACCGTCTTCGCCCGGCTGCCGCAGGCGCCGCCGGTGGTGGCCGCGTTGACCGACGCCGTGGGGCCGGGCGGCTGGACGGCGCGGGAGGCCGGGCTCGGCCGGGCCCTGGAGACCCTGGCGGACTGGACGAACGGCAGGGGCCTCGCCGCGCCGGTCGACCCTCGGGTGCGGCCCTTCCACGGCCGGCCGTTCCTGGTGCTGGACGCCGGCCGGTTCGCCACCGCGTTGCGCGCCGCGATCGGTGACCCGGCGCTGCGCGAGCGTCCGCCGGTCGGCGCCGTCGACCAGTACGTCGACAACGTGGACGTGCTCACCCACCCGGAGCGGGTCCGCCGGCTCGCGGCGGCCCTGCCGCCGCGCTGACCCCCGTCACCGGGCGCCGAGGACCTCCCGGCGATCGACGCCGTCCACCCGCAGGTCGGTGAAGTCCCGCAGCCGACGCACGGGCGACAGGAGCAGGGCCAGCGGCGCGCACACCGCGGCGGCGGCGAAGACGAACAGGGTGCCCCGCGCGCCGACGACACCGGCGAGGGTGC
>NZ_JAGPYL010000223.1:0-3602 GCF_018070095.1 Micromonospora sp. U56 | reverse complement strand
CCGCCGCCCGCCCGCCGCCCGCGCCCTGCCGGCCGTCGTGCCGCCCGCCGCCCGCTGCCCGCCGCCCGCCGCCCGCTGCCCGCCGCCCGCTGCCCGCCGGTCGCCCGTCGTCGGCACGACGGCCGGCAGGGCGCGGAGGTGGGGGCGCGGAGGTGGGGGCGCGACCCCGGGGCCGGGGCCGGCAGGCTGCCGTAGGGTTGCTGCCGTGACGACGCGTGTGGCCGCCATCGACTGTGGGACCAACTCCATCCGCCTGCTGGTCGCCGACCTGCCCGACCCGTCCGCCGGGGCGCAGGCGCCGCTGGTCGACCTGACCCGCCGGATGGAGATCGTCCGGCTCGGCCAGGGCGTCGACCGGACGGGGCGGCTCGCCCCGGAGGCGATCGAGCGGACCCGGGTGGCGCTGGCCGACTACGCCGCCGAGATCGAGAAGCTGGGCGCGGAGCGGGTGCGGATGTGTGCCACCTCCGCCTCCCGGGACGCCGCCAACGCCGGGGACTTCCGGGCCATGGTCGAGCAGACCCTCGGTGTCGCGCCCGAGGTGGTCACCGGCGACGAGGAGGCCCGGCTCTCCTTCACCGGCGCGGTCCGGGGGCTGCCCGCCGACGCGGAGCCGCCGTACCTGGTGGTCGACATCGGCGGCGGCTCGACGGAGTTCGTCGTCGGCACCCGGGAGGGCGGGGTGCAGGCGGCGATCTCGGTGGACATCGGCTGTGTCCGGATGACCGAGCGGCACCTGCACGGCGACCCGCCCACGCTGGACGAGGTCGCCGCCGCGCAGGCCGACATCGCGGTCGCGGTGGACCGCGCGCTCGAGGCCGTCCCCGGCCGTCAGGCCGCCACGCTGGTCGGCCTCGCCGGGTCGGTCACCACCGTCGTCGCCATCGCCCAGGGCCTCACCGAGTACGACCCGGAGCGCATCCACCACGCCCGGGCGTCGTACGACCGGGTGGCCGACGTGACCGCCGACCTGCTGGCGAAGACCCGCGACGAGCGGCTGGCCATTCCGGTCATGCACCCCGGGCGGGCCGACGTGATCGGCGCCGGTGCGCTGGTGCTCCGCGTGATCATGGAGCGGGCCGGCATGCCGTCGGTGGTCGCCTCCGAACACGACATCCTCGACGGCATCGCCTGGAGCCTCGCCCCGCAGGACCAGCGTCAGTAGTTCACCGCGACGGCTGGCGCCTCCAGTCCGACCACTGCCCGCGCCCGTCCCCGGAGCCGCCCGACAGCGAGCCGGCGCGGTCCGAACGATCGGGCCGGTCCGCACCGCCGGTCCGAACCAGCTCCGGCTCCGGCGTCGTGGGTGGCGTGCCCAGGCCGAGACCGTCCACGCCCAGTGGGCGGTCCCGTCCCACCACGGGCGGGATGATCTCGTCCGGTACCAGCGCGGCGGGTGCGTCGGCGGCAGGCTGCGGCCAGCGCTGCCAGCGGCGGATGCTCACGACCCCGACGAGCAACAGCGAGCCCACCAGCAGGGTCGTCCCGGTCCGTACCGGGGCCGCCAGGTCGACCTGGTGGCCGCTCAAGGTCAGTTTGTGGTCGAGCAGTCTCATCACCGAGGCCGGGCGGATCAGGAGGCCCAGGTAACTGGCCGAGTAGACCAGCCCGGTCAGCGCCGCGCCCAGCGGGGAGATGCGGAGCGTGGCGATGAGCCCGAGCAGGATCCCGGCAGCCGCCAGCACCAGGGCGGGTCGCACGAAATCACTGCTGTCCAGCGCCCCGCCATCCTGTGCATTGGCGAACGCCTGTGCTGACCGATCCTGGCCGAGGGCGAACAGGATCCAGGCCAGCGGACCCACGACGGCTGCGGTGATCACGGTTCGGATGTGTCGCATCCGGGCAAGATACCGATCTTGATCGCGGATCAGCAGGTCCGCTAAGCGAAACTTAATCTGAAGGATTGAACCGCGGCGAGGACGTTGACGGTACTACGCAATCCACACTACTCTCGAATCCGTGGATACCACACAGCTCCTGAAGGGTGTGCTCGATCTCGCCGTGCTCGCCGTGCTCAAGGACGAGGACGGCTACGGTTACGACATCCTGCGCCGGCTCCGCGAGGCCGGTCTCAACGAGGTCGGCGACGCATCGGTCTACGGCACGCTGCGCCGGCTCTTCGGTGCCGGCCTGCTCACCACGTACGTGGTGCCCAGCGAGTCCGGGCCGCACCGCAAGTACTACGCGCTGAACGCCGCCGGCCGGGACCAGCTCACCCGCTCCGGCAAGACCTGGCGCTCGTTCGCCACCACAATGGACACGCTGCTCGACGATCGGGGGATGGCGGCATGACCGTCACTGGGCAGGAGATCACGGACTATGTGGAGCGGGTGCGGGCCGCGCTGGCCGACCTGCCGCCGGCGGTCCGCGAGGAACTGACCGAGGACCTGCCGGAGCATCTCGCCGAGGTCGCCGCCGAGGACGGCGGCTCGCTGGTCGAGCGGCTGGGCGAGCCGGAGGCGTACGCGGCCGAGTTGCGCGCCGCGGCCGGCGCGGGCGAGCGGTCCGCCGGCCGGCTCGGCCTGGAGCAGCGATTCGGCGCCGTCGCGGGCCGGGTCCGCGGCCGGCTCTCCGGCCTGGACACCCGGCTGGGCCCCCTGCTCGGGTACGCCTCGGCGAGCGAGTTCCTCCGCCTGCTCCGCCCGGCGTGGTGGGTGCTGCGGGGCTACCTGGCGGCGTCGTTGCTGGGTGCGATGACCGGCGCGCCGCTGGCCGTGGTGCCCCGGGTGGGCAGCAGCGCGATGGCCGGGCTGGTGCTGCTGGTCGGCTGCGTGCTGGCCTCGATCTGGCTGGGCCGCCGGGCCGGCGAACTGCGCCGCTGGCCGCGCCTCCTGCTGCGCGCCGGCACCCTGGTGCTCGTCGTGTTCGCCCTGGCCGCCCTGGTGCAGGTGGACGAGCGGGCCCGCTGGCACGGCGACTACGGCTACGACCCGATCTCGGTGCGTAACCCGTACGACGAGGTGCAGGACGTCTACGTCTACGACAGCGAGGGGCGGCTGGTGGAGAACGCCCGGCTCTTCGACCAGAACGGCACCCCGATCCGGCTCGGCTGGCCCTCCTGCGCCGACCCGGCCCTGCCCGACGTCAACCCGGTGCAGCGCGGCTACCCGTACTGCCCGGAGCAGGCGCCGTTCCGGCCCCGCCCGCCGGCCCAGGTGCCGGTCCCGCCGGGCACCGCCCCGACGACCGCCGCACCCTCGGCCACCGCGACGTCGACCGGTGCCGCGCCGACGCCGACCGTCAGCGCACCGGGCCCGACGGTGACCGCGCCGGCCGGGCTGACGGCTCCGGCGCCCGTCCCGACGAGCTGAGGATCGATCCTGGGAAATAGCTGAACGGATGAGGGGAACGGGACAGCGCGTCTCGATCTTGATGGCTACCAAGACCAAATGGGCGTGCAGGGTGAAGACAGTGTCTGCCGGTGCGAACGTTCGAGAACTCGGTCATAGGCCAGTGACAGACTGTCTAATGTGCGGCTTCGGTACAACTACCGCGTCTACCCGACGCCCGCTCAGCAGGTTTCGCTGACGCGGGCGTTCGGGTGCGCGCGGGTGGTGTTCAACGACGGGCTGCGCGCACGCCAGCAGGCGCGCGAGGCAGGC
>NZ_JAGPYL010000222.1:0-3707 GCF_018070095.1 Micromonospora sp. U56 | reverse complement strand
CCCCTGACCCGCTGACCCACGCCCGGGCCGCTCACCCGCGCTTGGGCCGCGCACCCGGCTGCTGCCGCGTGCGACGTGTCCCCACAGCGACCGGCGCGCGCGGGGCCGGGACGACGGAAGGGGCGCCCCGGAGATCCGGGACGCCCCTTCCGGGTGTCGGCTCAGGAGTTCGGCATGGCGATGCCGGCGGCGACCGCCACGATCTGCAGGATCCCCAGCGCCAGACCGATCCCGCCGCAGATCAGACCCGCGAGGGCCTGACCGCCGTTGTTGGCCAGCCCCTGGGCCGCCTTCTGCCGGCCCAGCCATCCGGTGATCACCGCGGCGATGCCCAGCGGGATGCCGAGGTAGCAGCAGACCATCGGGATGGAGACGATGCCCAGGATCATCGACACCAGGCCCAGCGTGTTCTGCTGACCCTGGGGCTGCGGGTAGCCCGCGTTCGGGTACGCCGGCATGCCGTAGGGCTGCTGGCCGTACGGATCCTGGTAGGGCTGCTGCCCGTACGGCTGGCCCGGCGCCCCGTAGGGCTGGCCCGAGGTGGGCTGGCCGTAGGGGTCACCGGAGACCGGCTGCCCGTACGGCTGGCCCGAGGTGGGCTGCTGGCCGTACGGGGCCTGCGGCGGCGGGGCGTACGGATCGTGCGGCTGCTGCCCGTACGGCGCCTGCGGGGGCTGAGCGTACGGGTCCTGCGGCTGCCCGTACGGCTGCCCGTAGGGCTGCCCGGAGGTGGGCTGGCCGTACGGGTCGTGCGGGGGCTGCTGGCCGTACGGGTCCTGACCGGGGGGTCCGGGCTGCATGGCGGATGCTCCTCAGTCGGTGATCGTCAGTAGCTGCTGGTGCTGGTGTCGGAGCCCATGATCCCGGCCAGACCACCGGCGAGGCAGCACAGCAGGACGATCACGAGCCAGACGACGCCGATGATGATGGCCCACTTCGACCACTTCTTCGACTCGTTCGCCGCCGCCTGGGCGCCCGCGTAGTCACCCTGCTGGAGCAGCGGGTTGACCTTGGAGGCGTTGATGATGGCCGGGATGGCCAGCGGCCAGAAGAAGAAGATGGCCACGATGGACATCGTCATGTTGTTGTTGATCGGCGGCTGCTGCGCGGGGTTGGGGTAACCGGGCTGCATGGTGCTCCTCGCTCCGTCGGCACTGTCCGTGCCTGATCATTTGAAGGGTGCGGCGGCGGGCCGGACGGCAGCCACCGAGCGACGGGCAGCGTATCGCGTACGTGCCACTCGCGTGATCACCCGAATCGCCGCTGCCCGATCGCTGGGAGTCCTGACCTGCCCGATAGGGTGGCCGCGTGACCGAGCCCGCGTCCGTCGCCCGCCTCGTCGTCCTCGTCTCCGGCTCCGGCAGCAACCTCCAGGCGCTGCTCGACGCCACCACCGACCCCGCGTACGGGGCCCGGGTGGTGGCCGTCGGCGCCGACCGCGACGGGATCGCCGGCCTGGACCGGGCCGCCGCCGCCGGGGTGCCGACCTTCGTCGACCGGGTCAAGGACCACCCGTCGCGGGAGGACTGGGACCTCGCGCTCACCGCGCACGTCGCCGAGCACCGACCCGACCTGGTGATCTCGGCCGGCTTCCTGAAGCTGGTCGGGCCGCACTTCCTGGCCGCCTTCGGTGACCGCTACCTGAACACGCACAACACCCTGCTGCCGGCGTTCCCCGGCATCCACGGCCCCCGGGACGCGCTCGCCTACGGCGTCAAGATCACCGGGGCCACGCTCTTCTTCGTCGACGCCGGGATGGACACCGGCCCGATCGTCGCGCAGGTCGCCGTGCCGGTACGCGACGACGACGACGCGGAGACGCTCACCGAGCGCATCAAGGAGGCCGAGCGGCGCCAGCTCGTCGAGCAGGTCGGCCGGCTGGTCCGCGAAGGTTGGACGATCACCGGAAGAAAGGTCACGGTCCCGTGAGTACCACTCAGGACGAGCGTCGCCCGATCAGGCGGGCACTGGTCAGCGTCTACGACAAGAGCGGCCTGGTCGAGCTGGCCCGGGCCCTGCACGACGCCGGGGTGGAGATCGTCTCGACCGGCAGCACCGCGTCCACCATCTCGGGCGCGGGGGTGCCGGTGACCCCGGTCGAGCAGGTGACCGGCTTCCCGGAGATCCTCGACGGCCGGGTGAAGACCCTGCACCCGAAGATCCACGGGGGTCTCCTGGCCGACCTCCGCAAGGACACCCACGCCGCCCAGCTCGACGAGCACGGCGTCGCCGGGATCGACCTGCTGGTCTCCAACCTCTACCCGTTCCAGGCCACGGTCGCCTCCGGCGCGAGCCAGGACGAGTGCGTGGAGCAGATCGACATCGGCGGGCCGGCGATGGTCCGGGCCGCCGCCAAGAACCACGCGTCGGTCGCGGTGGTTACCGACCCGGCGGCGTACCCGGCCCTGGTGGCCGCCCTCGCCGACGGCGGCTTCACGCTGGCGCAGCGTCGGGCGCTCGCCGCCCGCGCCTTCGCCGACATCGCCGAGTACGACGTCGCCGTGGCCGAGTGGTTCGCCACCACGCTGGCTCCGGCCGCCGACGGGTGGCCGCAGTTCGCCGGGCTGAGCCTGCGCCGCCGGACGGTGCTGCGCTACGGGGAGAACCCGCACCAGGCGGCGGCCGTCTACGCCGACCCGTCCAGCCCCGCCGGCCTGGCCCAGGCCGAGCAGCTGCACGGCAAGGAGATGTCCTACAACAACTACGTCGACGCCGACGCGGCCTGGCGGGCCGCGAACGACTTCACCGGCCAGCCGGCGGTGGCGATCATCAAGCACGCCAACCCGTGCGGCATCGCGGTCGGCGCGGACGTGGCCGAGGCGCACCGCCGGGCGCACGCCTGCGACCCGGTGTCGGCGTACGGCGGGGTGATCGCCGTCAACCGGCCGGTCAGCGTCGAGATGGCCCGGCAGGTGGCCGAGATCTTCACCGAGGTCGTGGTCGCCCCCGGGTACGACGAGGGCGCGGCGGAGATCCTGCAGGCCAAGAAGAACATCCGGCTGCTGCGCGCTCCGGCCTTCGACCCGCTGCCGGCGGAGTGGCGACAGGTCACCGGCGGTGTCCTGGTGCAGCTGCGGGACAAGGTCGACGCCGAGGGCGACGACCCGGCGAACTGGCGGCTGGCCACCGGCGACCCCGCCGACGAGGCCACCCTGCGGGATCTGGCCTTCGCCTGGCGGGCGGTCCGCGCGGTGAAGAGCAACGCGATCCTGCTGGCGAAGGACGGCGCCACCGTCGGGGTCGGCATGGGGCAGGTCAACCGGGTGGACTCGGCACGGTTGGCGGTCGACCGGGCCGGCGTCGAGCGGGCCCGCGGCGCGGTCTGCGCCTCGGACGCGTTCTTCCCGTTCGCCGACGGCCCGAAGATCCTCATCGAGGCGGGGGTACGCGCGATCGTGCAGCCCGGCGGCTCGATCCGCGACGAGGAGGTCATCGCCGCCTGCAAGGAGGCCGGCGTGACCATGTACCTCACCGGCACGCGGCACTTCTTCCACTGACCGACGACACCGCCGGTGCCACGCGCCCCCCGCCGGCCCGCCCCCCACTGACCTGTGGATCATGAAGTTGTTGCCCGGCACCGCGGGGCGGCGTCAAGTGGTGAGTGCAATCGTCAGGGCGCGATGAGTTGAGCCAGGCGCTGGGTTGGGGTTGCCCAGCTCAGCGTCTGGCGGGGGCGGGTGTTCAGTTCGTGGGCGACTTCGTCGAGG
>NZ_JAGPYL010000221.1:0-3806 GCF_018070095.1 Micromonospora sp. U56 | reverse complement strand
GGCAAGTACCGGCACGGCCGGCCGGCCGACTCGCGCGCCGCCTCGCCGCACTTCGAACGGTTCGTCGCCACCTATCTGGAGCCGCGCTGCTCCAGCATCGTGGAGGCGGTGGCCACCGCCGCCGGCGGGCTGGGCGTGTCGCCGACGGAGGTGGCGCTGGCCTGGATCCGGGACCGGCCGGGCGTCACCGCGCCGATCCTGGGCGCCCGTACGGTGGGGCAGCTCCTCGGCGCGCTCCAGGTGGAGCGGATGACCCTGCCGGCGGAGATCACCACGGCGCTGGACGACGTCTCGGCGGTGCCGGTGGGCTACCCGGAACGCGACGGCTGAGGCGGCGGTCCGGGGCGACGGCGGGCGGGCCGGCCGGTGCGCGCCGGCGGGCGGCTCAGTCGAGGGTGGGCCGATCGCCGGGAATCTCCCGTACGGCGGCCAGGAAGCGGGCCTGGTCGTCGCGGGTGGCCGGGTTGACGATCCGGATCCACGAGCCGTCGTCGAAGTGCAGCGTCGCCGGGAACTGCATCAGCCGCGCCGACCCGTGGTCGCAGTCGATCCGGGTGATCCGCCGCCGCTCCACGCTCCACAGCAGCCGCGGCTCGCGCCGGTCCGGCCGGCCCTCGTCCGGGCGGCGCCCCATCCGCAGCAGGTGCAGGTGGGTGTCGGTGACCGCGAGCGGGGTGCCGGTGTAGCGCTCCAGGAACAGCAGCAGGCTGCCGGCGAGGGTGGCCAGGTCGCCGCTGAAGACGTACCGGCGGCGGTAGGCGATCTCGGCGAGCTGGTCGGCGAGCGGGCGGTGGTGGCTGAGCCGGAACAGCGCCCGGAACGCCTCCTGCTCAGCGGTGAGCGGCAGCACCGGCCGGGGTTGCGGGACCGCCGGGGTGGGCGCGACGGCCACCTCCCGACCGGCCGCCTCGGGCAGCCCCGCCGCGAGCGCGGCCGCCTTGCCGGGCAGCAGCAGCACCCCGGCCACGATCCGGACCGGGGTCAGCACCGCCTCCACCCAGGCCACCGGGTTGACGATGTTCAGCAGCCCGAACAGCGCCCGAGGATCGAGCGCCTCGCCGACCTCGGTGCCGACGTGGTCGACGAACTGGCTGCCGGTGCGGTGCGTCTCGTGCGCCCGCACCGGAGCCAGGCCGACGTAGCGCAACTCCTGCCCGGTCACCAGGGGGGCGACCAGGACCCGCTCCGGCTCGTCGGAGGTGCGGAACTCGTCCCGCAGCGCGCGGGCCCGGTCGCGGGCCACCCGCGCGCCGTCGCGCACCGCGTCGCCGAGCCGCCCGAGCCGTCCCCACGCACCCGTCACGCCGTACCTCCTCCGTCGCCGGTCACCGGCCCGCCGGCTGCTGCTCGGCGGGTGGCTGCCCGAAGACATTCTGGTCGATCCAGTCGGCGCCGCCCTGCACCACGTCGCCGATCTCGTCCTTGACCAGGTCGGAGCCGGGCACCGACAGGCCACTGACCAGGGCGGTGCCGCCCCACACCACCCCGTGCACGACCGAGTTCGGCACGTTCCAGGGCAGGTTGGTGGCCCAGTTCTGGGCGATCATCCGGCCGCCGTCGGCCAAGCCGTGCGCGCGCAGGGCGCCGGCCCGCTCCAGCATCCCCATGTCGAACGGCGACCCGGACTTGCCGAGCTTGAAGGTGCCCTGCGCCGGGTCGGTGATCTTGTGGAACCACTTGTCGGCCTTGCCGGCGGCGCGCCGCTTGTCGATCGCCTTCTGCCCCATCCGCAGGGCCTTCTGCTTGTCCACCAGCTTGTCCAGGTGGTTGCGCAGCTTGCGCAGGTAGAGCATGACCCGCTGGAGCAGCCGGATGACCTTCTGCAGGTGGGTGGCGAGCGGACGGATGATCTTCAGCGACCGGGTGAGCACGATCATGCCGCGCGTCACGGTGACCGCCAGGCCGGCCGCCCAGGAGGCCCCGGCGGTGAACGGCGCCATGAGCAGGGCGGTCACCAGGGTGATCAGCATCCAGTTGACGAACTCGACGCAGAGGTCGACCAGTACCTCGTGCACGATCTGCAGGGCCTCGGCGACCCCGCGCAGGTACTCGGCGGTGGCGGTGAACTGCCCGGCCACGTCCAGCAGCTGCTGCTCGACCTCGGCGAGGCGCTTGCCGTACGCCTCTCCCGCCGGCGACCGCCAGCCGGGCTGTTCGGCCTCGCGCACGCCGCGGTGGCTCAGCGCCAGCTCGCGCACCTGGGCGGCGAGGGCGTCCCAGTCACCGGCCCGGGCGCGCAGCGCCTCCGGCTCGCCGTCGACCATGTCGACCAGCTGGATGAGCGGCCAGGCCAGGGTGCGGCAGACGCTGTCGACCACGTCCTCCACACCGGACAGCGCGTTGTCGATGCCGTTCCAGAGCTGTACGGCGCTACCGGCGGGTCCGCTCACCGGCCCATCCCCTCGCGCATCGCCCGGAAGCCGGAGTCGATGTCCTGCTCGTTGCGCTCGTACGACTCGGCGGTGGACCCCAGCGCCGCCCCGACGCGGGTGAACGCGTCCTGACCGGCCCGGAACAGCGTCGTGCCGTCGGCGACCTGCTCGGCGTACCTGGCGCGCAGCATGTCGCTGGCGAACGGCAGGTGACCGAAGGCGCCGTCGGGCAGGTCACCCGCGGCCACCACCCGGCTCTCCAGCGCGCCCAGCGCGTTGGCCACTCCGGTGGCGGCCGCCTCCAGCCGTCTCACGGCCGTCACGTCCACTTCGATGTCAGCTGCCATCGCCGTTCCTCCCCCGCATCCGACGCGGGTCGAAGATACGATTCCCCGGCCTCCGGCCGCCACCCCGGCCCGAGGAGGAACCAAGGGGGAGGAAGCCCGCATGACTGATCCGCTGTCCGGTCTGGACGCGCTCGCCGGCCGGCTCGCCGACATCGAACGCCGCTTCGCCGGGCTGCACGCCGGCCTCGACGACGTCGACGGCACCGCCACCGACGACACCGGCCTGGTGTCGGCCACCGTGGACGCCACCGGAGGGCTCACCGACCTGACCTTCGAGCCGGCGGCGCTGCGCTCCGGCAGCGCCGACCTGGCGAGGATGGTGCTGGAGGCGTACCGGCGGGCCCGGGCGGCGGCGACCGCCCAGCTCGACGAGCGCACCGAGGGTCTCGACGCGACGCTCGGGGCGGGCCTGACCGAGCTGTTCGGCAAGCCGGGCGACTTCGCGGCGTTGGGCCGCCTGGAGGAGGCCGTCGCCCGACTCGGCGCCCTGGACGCCCGGCTGCCGAGGCCGCCGGCGTGACCGCGACCGGCTGGCCGGAGATCGTGGCCCGGCTGCACCGCACGCTCGTCGCCTGCGACCGGGACACCGACCTGGAACTCAGCGCCGGATCGCGCCGGATCCGGCTGTCCGTGCGCCGCGACACCGTCGAGGGCCACTGCCCCGGGTACGAGGGGCAGCGGCTGGCCGAGCTGGGCTGGCGGCCCGGCGACGACGGCGACTGGTGGTACGCCACCCCGCGTACCGCCGAGGGCCTGCACTGGTGGAGCGGCTTCGCCGCCCGGACCGCCGCCGTCGCGCTGACCGCCGACCCGGCCGCGCTCTCCTGTCGGGCGCTCCCGCTCGACGGCGGGGCGGAACCGCCGCCGGCAACCCGCGTCGAGGTGACCGACAAAGCCGGGTCCGGTGTCGGCGCGCCCGCACCGGCCGGCGTCGGCGTCGGCGTGCCAGCGGGCGTCGGCGTCGCCGTGCCGGTTGAGGCCGGCGCCGGCGTTCCCGCACCGCTCGAGGGTGGCGCCGGGGCCGACGCGACGGCCGCCGACGTCGCCTCCCCCGCAGACACGGTCGCGGACGGCGGCGGCTCGCGCC
>NZ_JAGPYL010000220.1:0-4037 GCF_018070095.1 Micromonospora sp. U56 | reverse complement strand
CGCCAGCGCTGGGCGGTCTCGTGCTCACCGGTGGCGGCCCGGCCCCGGTTGATCGCCCCGGCCCAGCGCTCGGCGAGGCCGCTGGCCCGCCACACCGCCCAGAGCACGTCCTCGGCGGTGGCACCGGGGGTGGCCGCCGCCGTCCGCGCGGTGGCGAGCAGCTCGGCCACCGTCCGGGCCGGCTCGACCCAGCGCCGGTCGATCGCGGCCAGCTCCGCCGGGTCGCGCAGCGCCTCGACGATCAGCTCGCCGGAGGGGCGGCGGTCGCCGACGGCCAGTGCGAGCGCCCGCAGCCCCTGGCGCAGCCGTCGCTCCGCGAGCGGGTCGGCGCCGCCCAGCGGCGAGTGGAGCAGGGCGACGGCGGTCTCCTCGTCCAGCCGGTCCGGCTCCAGCGCGCAGCGCAGCAGGAGCAGCAGCGGCGCCACCGCGGGTTGCAGGTGCAGCGGCAGGTCCTCGCCGTGCACCACGGTCGGCACCCCGGCGGTGTGCAGGGCGCGGCGCAGCGAGGGCAGGTGCAGGTTGGTCGAGCGGACCAGCACCGCCATCCGCGACCAGGGCACCCCGTCGAGCAGGTGCGCCGACCGCAGCGCGTGCGCGAGCCAGGCCGACTCGCTGGTGCCGGAGCGGAACGTGCGCACCTGCACCGTGCCGGCCGCCGCGCCGGGCAGCGGGTGCAGGGCCCGGTGCGCGGCCGGGCCGCGCAGCCGCCGGGCCAACCGCCCGGTGGCGGCGAGCAGCCCCGCCCCGGCCCGGTACGACGTGGTCAGCAGCACCTGCGCGGCCGGCGCGCCGGAGGCCGTCCGGAACCGGTGCGGGAAGGCGTGCACCACGGCCGGGTCGGCGCCCCGGAAGGCGTACGTCGAGGAATCCGGGTCGGCGAAGGCGACTAGGGGCTTGCCGCCGCCGGCGATGACGGCGAGCAGCTCCTGCTGGGCGGGGTCGGTGTCGGCCAGCTCGTCGACGTAGACGTAGGCCAGCCGGCGCCGCTCGGCCGCCAGCAGCTCGGGGTCGTCCAGCAGCATCCCGGTGGCGGCGCGGACCAGCTCCGCCGGGTCGTACGCGATCGAGCCGCGGTTGGCGACGTCGCGCAGGGCGAGCACGGCGACATACTCGCGGAGGAAGCGGGCGGCGGCCGGCCAGTCGGCGCGGCCGAGCTTCTCGCCGAGCCGGGCCAGCTCCACCGGCCCGACGCCACGCTCGGCGGCCCGCATCAGCAGGTCGCGCAGCTGGCCGGCGAAGGCCCGGGTACGCAGCGCGGGGCGCAGGTCCTCCGGCCAGCCGACCGGGTCGTCGCCGGGCTCCTCGCCCACCACGTCGAGCAGCTCACGGATGATCAGATCCTGCTCGGGACCGGTGAGCAGCCGGGGGGACGGCTCGCCCCGCTCGGCGGCGGCGCGGCGGAGCAGCCCGAAGGCGTACGCGGGGAAGGTGCGCACCAGCGGCTCGCGGACCACCCGGGCGGGCCGGGTCGCGGTGCTGCTCCCCGCCCGCCCGTTCTCCGGGAGGTGGCCGGCCCCGGCGATCCGCGCCTCGATCCGGTGGCGCAGGTCGGTGGCCTGCCGCCGGGCGAAGGTGAGCACCAGGATCCGCTCGGGGTCGACCCCCTCGGCCACCCGGGCGGCGACCGCCTCGACCAGGGTGCTGGTCTTACCGGTGCCCGGGCCGCCGACGACCAGCATCGGCCCGTCGGTGTGGCCGACGATCTCCGCCTGGAGCGGGTCGGTCAGCCGGGCACCGGGCTGCGCGCCATCGACCGCCGACCCCTCGGACCGCGGCTCCCCCTCGACGCCCGCGCCCGCCCGGCCGTGTCCCTGGGTCGCTCCGCCGCCTGCATGGTCCCCCCGAACCGCCGCGACGGACCGCCCCTCCCCCGGGCCCGGTCCGGCAGGCCGGCGCACCAGCCGGTACCCCTGCACCCCCACATCCCACCACGCCCATACGACACCCACCCCGCCCCCACCCCGCCGGACATCCGTCGATCATGAAGTTGTCGCCACGACACGCCGGCATCGAGGGCAACAACTTCATGATCAACGGGCCGACCCGGGGTCAGGTGAGGTGGGATTCGAGGAGGTCGAGGGCGGCGGGGACGGTGTCGGCGACCAGGAGGAGGTCGAGGCCGGCGGGTTTGAGGAAGGTCTGGTCGGCGAGGGTGGCGAGCCAGTCCAGCAGCGGGCGATAGAAGCCGTCGATGTCGACCAGCACCATCGGCTTGGCGTGCAGGGCCAGCGTGGCGGTGGTCCAGACCTCGAAGAGCTCGTCCAGGGTGCCCAGTCCGCCCGGCAGGGTGAGGAAGGCGTCCGACTTGTCGACCATCAGCGTCTTGCGGCTGGCCATGCCGTCGGTGACCAGCAGCTCGTCGGAGGCCAGGTCGGCGACCTCCAGGTCGACCAGCGCCTGCGGGATCACCCCGACGGTGCGCCCGCCGGCCGCCCGCGCGCCGTCGGCCAGGGCACCCATCATCCCGACGCAGCCACCGCCGCTGACCAGGGTGTGTCCGCGCCGGGCGAGCTCCGCACCCGTCTCGGCCGCCAACTCCAGCCAGCGCCGGTCGAGGGTACGGGAGGAGGCGCAGAAGACGCAGATCGCCGCCACGGCTCAGCCCTTCCGGCCCGCGCCCGACCCGGTCGGGCCGGCCGGCCCGCCGCCCTGTGCGCGGTTGCCCGCGCTGTCCGCGGCGGCCTGCTGGTCGGCGGCGGTCCGCGCGACGGCCTCCTCGCGTACGGCCTCCTGCTCGACGGAGAGGGCGGCCTCCGCCTCGACGATGTGCCGGACGGCGGCGTCCACGTCGTCGGTGAGGCAGATCAGGTCCAGGTCGACCGGCCCGATCTTGCCCTCGGCGGCCATGCTGTCCCGCAGCCAGTCCAGCAGCCCCCGCCAGTACGCGCTGCCCATCAGCACCACCGGGAACCGGGTGACCTTGCCGGTCTGCACCAGGGTGAGCGCCTCGAAGAGCTCGTCCATGGTGCCGAAGCCGCCGGGCAGCACCACGAACGCCTGGGCGTACTTGACGAACATGGTCTTGCGGGCGAAGAAGTACCGGAAGTCGATGGCCAGGTCGACCCAGTCGTTGAGCCCCTGCTCGAAGGGGAGTTCGATGCCGAGCCCGACGGAGAGTCCACCGGCGTCGCTGGCCCCCCGGTTGGCCGCCTCCATCACACCCGGCCCGCCGCCGGTGATCACGGCGTAGCCGGCCCGGGCCAGGGCGGCCCCGAGCTCCCGGGCCAGCCCGTACTCGGGGCTGTCCAGGGTGCTGCGGGCGGAGCCGAAGACGCTGACGGCGGGCGGCAGGTCGGCCAGGGTGTCGAAGCCCTCCACGAACTCGGAGAGGATCCGCAGCGCGCGCCAGGCGTCCTTGGTCTTCCAGTCGCCCCGGCCCCGGGAGTCGAGCAGCCGCTGGTCGGCGGTGCTGGTCGGGATCGCGCCGCGGCGCAGCGTGACCGCGCCCCGGTGCCGCTCCGGATCGCGGCCCGGCTGCCGCCCGTTGCTCTGGCTCATGGGAGCAACCGTAGTGGAGCGGCACCGGCCGGGTGCGGTGCCAGGCGAGCCGGAGAAAAAGCTCGCGATCTTGGGCAACTAATTCTGTCGCCCGTACGTCTTACTATTCGCATACCGGGTATGCCCCGGCCACGCGCCTTCGGGGGAGGAGCAAGCGTGATCAACAACAACGAGCGGATCCGGATCCGCCGGCAGATGCAGCGGCGCATCCGGGACGTGGTGGCCGAGCGCCGCCGTGCCCGACAGCTGGAGTCCCCGGCGGCACCGACCGCCGACCCCGAGACCACCGACTCCCCTGCCCTGACCACCGCCTGACCACCCACCGCACTCCGTACCCGCCGCCCCGAGCCCGGGCGCACCCGCCGGCCTCGCTGGCGCTCGCTGGTGATCAAGAGGTTTGCGTCACCTGAAGGGCGGTGGTTTCTAGGCTTCAGTGCAACTGATCTTGGTTGGGCTGGGGGTGCTGGTGGCGAGGCCGGGTGTGTTGACGTTCGGGCATCGGCAGGTGTTGGAGCATTTGTGGGCTTCGGGTCGGACGA